>NZ_JBLNKU010000008.1:0-190741 GCF_048158545.1 Flavobacterium melibiosi
GCTTCCTTCAGATTCCACTTCACAGTGGACACCCTTGCATTTAGCTAACACTTCCCACTGTAAAGGCGTGTTCGGGACTTGCACCCTAGAGTTACCGCCCATGCTGGGCACACTACAAAAAAAAGGCTGCTTCGTGAAGAAACAGCCCTTTTATATAGTATTGAGATGCTTAGTTTTTCACTTCTGCTTCGGCATCTTTAATCATTTTTTCATTTGCCGTAATAGCAAATTCAACACGACGGTTTTGACTTCTGCCTTCAACTGTTTCATTTGAAGCAACTGGGTCAGCTATACCTAAACCTGTAACTTGAAATCTACTTGAAGAAACGCCTTTGTTCACTAAATAATTTCTAACTGATGCAGCTCTCTCTCCAGAAAGTTTTAAATTATATTTCGCTGTACCAGTAATATCAGTATATCCGTAAATAGTGATATTTGTATCAGGATACTCTGCAAAAACAGGAACCAACTTATCTAAGTTTGTTTTAGCCTGAGTAGTCAAAGAAGATTTATTTGTATCAAAACGCACTGCATTTTCATTCAAAACTAATTTGATACCTTCTCCTACACGAACTACTTCAGCTCCTGGAAGCGCTGCATCGATTTCTCTTGCTTGTTTATCCATTTTGTTACCAATAACTCCACCGGCAACTCCACCTACAACTCCACCTAATACAGCTCCTAATGCACCTTTTCCGCCTTTTCCAAGATTATTTCCTAAAACCCCTCCTAAAATTGCTCCGCCAGCGGCTCCTATTGCAGCACCTCTTTGTGTTTTATTGGTGTTTTTTAATGCTTCACAACTTGTAAACATTGAACCTATAATCATTATTGCTGCTATTGCAACTATTGAAATCTTTTTCATATCTATCTCTATTTTTATTAGTTAACTTTATTAAATTGGTAAACAACATTGGTCATTTTTCCACCTACATCAATTTTATCGATCAATTGAAAAGAAGACTCTGTTTGGTTTGCTACAGTAAGGATGTAACCTTCTCTAACTTTTCTGGCTTTTTCTCCAGCGTACAGTACTTTTAGAATAAACTGACCATCTTTATTCACAAACCAAGTAATTGGTGAGTTAAATGCAGTACAACTTGCTCTTGTCAAAGCCATATTCCCTTTGTTATTGTTTGAAACAAATTTCCATGTACTTCCAACAAAACATTCTGAATCGGCAATTTGAAAAGAATTCACTTTAATATATTGTGAACCTGGATAAGTCACAGAGCTTATTTCCCAGTTTCCTTTCATTGCAACTTGTGCTTTGTTATCTGTATTTGTACCTGTTACTGATTTTGACTTACAAGCAAACATCGAAACAGCTAATATGCATATTAAAATAACTTTTTTCATTTTCTAAAATTTAATGAATTAATACTTACACAAAGATACAAAGCAAACATGCCAAATTTGTTTCAGAATTAAATTATTTTATATCATAATTAACACTTCCGACAATTTGTCACTTCACTCTTAATTGGTATCTTATTTGACTAACTAGTTCCAAATTCAAACTTAAAAATTCAAAATATGACAACTGGAAAAATTAATGTTTCGGTAGAAAACATCTTTCCCCTAATCAAGAAATTCTTATACAGTGATCACGAAATTTTCTTGCGTGAATTGATTTCAAATGGGACTGATGCTACTTTAAAATTAAAACATTTAACAAGTATTGGCGAAGCCAAAGTAGAATATGGCAACCCAATTATCGAAGTAAAAATCGACAAAGAAGGTAAAAAACTGCACATCATTGATCAAGGTTTAGGAATGACAGCTGATGAAGTAGAAAAATACATCAATCAGGTAGCCTTTTCTGGTGCTGAAGAATTTCTGGACAAATACAAAGATTCTGCAAAAGATTCTGGTATTATCGGTCATTTTGGCCTTGGTTTCTATTCTGCATTTATGGTTGCCGAAAAAGTGGAAATTATCACTAAATCTTTCAAAGATGAACCTGCAGCACACTGGACTTGCGACGGAAGTCCGGAATTCACGTTAGAGCCTGCTGATAAAACCACCCGTGGAACAGAAATTATCTTACATATTGCTGAAGATTCTCTAGAGTTTTTAGAAGATTCTAAAATCAATCAGTTATTAAACAAGTACAATAAGTTCATGCCTATTCCGATTAAATTTGGAACTAAAACGGAGAAAATTGAACAAAAAAAGGGCGAGTTTGTTGAATCTGAAAACAAAGAAGAAGTTTTTACGGAAGTAGAAGTTGACAATATTATTAATAACCCCAATCCAGCCTGGACAAAACTCCCAACGGAATTATCGGATGAGGATTATAAAAATTTCTACCATGAGTTGTATCCAATGCAATTTGAAGAACCGTTATTTCACATTCATCTAAATGTTGATTACCCTTTTAATTTAACTGGTATTTTATATTTCCCAAAATTGGGTTCTGATTTACAAATTCAGAAAGACAAAATTCAATTGTACCAAAATCAGGTGTACGTAACGGATAATGTAGAAGGAATTGTACCTGAATTTTTGACGATGCTTAAAGGTGTAATTGACTCACCGGATATCCCATTGAATGTATCTCGTTCCGGATTGCAAGCCGATGCTGCCGTTAAAAAAATCTCGAATTACATCACCCGTAAAGTTGCCGATAAACTAAAATCTTTATTCAACGAAAACCGTGAAGATTTCGAGAAAAAATGGAACGACATCAAAATCGTTTTAGAATACGGAATGCTTTCTGAAGATAAATTCTACGAAAAAGCAGGTTCGTTTGTTTTGTATCCAACAGTTGATGGTAAATTTTACACACTGGAAGAATTAAAAGAAAATCTAGCTGCTACTCAAACGGATAAAGACGGGAAATTAGTTGTTTTGTATGCCGGAAATAAGGAAGCGCAACACTCTTATATCGAAATTGCCAAAGACAAAGGATACGAGGTTTTATTACTGGACTCACCTATTATCTCTCATTTAATTCAAAAAATTGAAGGCGATAATAGCGGAATGACTTTTGTACGTGTGGATTCAGATCATATTGATAATTTAATCAAGAAAGAAGAAACGACTATTTCTAAATTATCAGAGGAAGAACAAACCAATTTGAAAACCGTTTTAGAAACTATTGTTCCAAAACAAACCTATTCTGTACAACTGGAAGCGATGGACAGTCAAGCAGCTCCATTTATTATTACGCAACCGGAATTCATGCGTAGAATGAAAGAAATGAGTCAGTCTGGCGGCGGTGGAATGTTCGGAATGGGTAATATGCCGGAAATGTACAATTTAGTGGTGAATACCAATTCAGATTTGGCTACAACCATTCTTGCTACTGGAGATAAATCAGCTCAGGAAAGTTTGGTAAAACAAGCGCTAGACTTAGCTAAATTATCACAAAACCTATTAAAAGGAGAAGCATTAACCGCTTTCGTGAAAAGAAGTTTTGAGATGATAAAATAGTTTAGCAGACTATTAGACAAGAAGATTTTTATAGTAAACCTGCAAGTTTGTACTTGCAGGTTTTTTTATAGTATTTCATTTCCATTCTCCTATAGAAATTTATTAGAAATTGCATACGCTTTAAGATATTTAATTGCCTCCATTTCAGCATCTATAATTTCTAAATTATCCGAGTAATGATTCGTTTCATAATGATCAAGTACTCCTTTTAGCGCTAAAGTTTTAATTTGCTTTTTTGCTTTTTGTCTAAACTTAGACAATTCCTTCTCCACGGTAATTAATTTTTCTTTAGATATTTTTAGCTTTCCGTTTTTGTATTGTGACAAGTTATAAATTTCAAGTAAATCCATCTCTTCCACTTGTTGTATTAAAATTTTTAAATTGAAAGGGTTTTCAACTAGTGGCAGAATGGCCCTTATAGACCTAATGATCCTTTTAACCACGGTAGGATCTTCTTTCCCCCATTGAAAAATCTGATCAAAGCAAAAGTCAATAAATTCATCAAAATTAAATTCATTTATTTGAATTTTCTTTGTCCCTAAAGTTCTTGAATCAGTAGAGGGAAATTCTCTTAATGCTAGTTCTTTTGCTATTTCTCCAATTTGGTCTATACAGTTCAAACATGTCGTAGGATCATTAACCGCAGGTGAGATGGCTTTTATTGCTATGTCTACCAGTTTTCTCACACCAAAATTAACATCTTGTGTATGACTTCTAAACAGCTTAACTTTAAAAGTGTTTCTGACAATCTCTTCAAATTTTTCCTTTAAACTATTTGTCTGATCCTGGGTGACTTCTTCACTAAAAACTAATACCAAAAGCACAGTGGTATCTTTCATAATAAATTCCCCTACAATAGGTTTTTGATACGCGTTTTCAAAAAACAATCCAACATCCGAATTAATAATATTTTCAGCCAATCTACCCAGTTTTTTATAATTTACACTATCCAAATAGCCAGTCTCAAATGGACTTACAATTTTTACTTGAAATTTATCTGGGTTTATTTTTGATCGTTTATAAAGCAATTTTTTTCCAACACTCCAATTTTCCTGATACAACACATTTATCTCTTCAATCATTTCCGATTTTATTCGGTTAGTTATAGTGGAGACATTCATATTTACGCTCAAATAGGTAATCATATTAGGATAAGACCATATCAAACAATAAAAAGCAAAAAAAGAACCTATAGAAAGGGTTAAAAGAAAAGGTGTTTGGTAAAAAAAAACGGACGCTAATTGAGGTAGTATACACAATGAAATCGTACCAATAAATAATCCGATGATTTTTTGCATTTTAATATCATTCCCTAAAAAATGTCTTAAAATTCTCGGTGAAAACTGAGAAGAAGCCAGTTGCATTACAACAAAAATAACAGAGAAAGTAGTTAGTGAAATCCCAATAAGAATAGAGATTAAAACATTGGAAACAGAAATCAACCTATTGTAAATATCAACTTCATTGATTTTAAATTTTAATCCAAAATCAACGTAATAATCAACCGTCAGTAAAACGGAACCAAAAATAAACGCATAAATACCACTCGTAAATGTTGCTACATATTTTATCTGATGTTCAAATATATTCTTGATCTGATGGCTAAGTTTTTGTTTCATAATTTAAATTTCAAATAGGTAAATTTAACACAAATAAGGCTTTAATTTTAGTCTTGGTTTCCAATAAATATTTTTCATTTACTATATCACGTTTATTTTTCAATAAAAACCGACTACAATCTTCAATCAATTAAATCCTTTCTCAAAAGTTTATGAATTAGGAGTCTCTTATTAACAGGATGTTATTTACTTTTGTTTAACAATCTTGAGGACACAATCAATCTTTGATTATTGCTTTTAAAGCAATTTCAAATTTTGAAAATCAATTGTAATACCATAAAAAAATGACTCTACACATAGAAACCCCAGCCCTGCTTTTTTCGGCAACTTCCTTGATTTTATTGGCATATACGAATCGGTTTTTGACAGTTGCAACCATCGTTAGAGGATTAAAAAAAACATACAAGGAGAAAGAAAATAAAATGATTTTATTAGAAATAAAAAACCTCAACTTACGCTTAACTCTTATTCGCTATATGCAAATGTCTGGAGTAATGAGTTTATTTTTATCCGTTTTTGCCATGATGATGTTATTCCTGGAACAACAATTATTTGGTATTTATTTTTTCGGATTGAGCTTACTTGGTTTACTTATTTCATTAGGATTGTCATTTTGGGAAATTAATATTTCAGTTGATGCACTACGGTTGCATTTGAGTGACTTGGTGGATAAAGAGACTAGATAGCCTATGGAGCTCTTGCCCTTGAATGGAACTTTATAATTATTATTTTAAACAAAATCAAAGATTCAAATCTTAACTCCTAATTTATAATTCATAACTAGCAATAAACCCTATCTTTGCCGGCTTTTTAAAATGGAATAAATGATAAAGAATAGTGTATTAAAAGGAGTTTTCTTAGTGGGTCTTGGTGCAACAAGCTATGGAATGCTGGCTACGTTTGTAAAAATAGCTTATGGCGAAGGTTTTACCACTCCCGAAGTAACAATTGCCCAGTTTGCATATGGAATTCTAGGAATGTTGATTATCAATGTTTTTCAAAAAGCTAAAAAAGGAAATGATGTTGTAAAAGCCTCCAAGAAAAACATTTTTCAATTGATGCTTGCCGGAACTTCTCTGGGAATGACTAGTGTTTTTTATTATTTGGCCATCAAATACATTCCAGTTTCGATTGCTATTATTTTGTTGATGCAAACCGTTTGGATGGGCGTTTTATTCGAAATGATTTTAGAAAAGAAAATACCTTCCACACAAAAAATCATATCCGTAATCATCGTATTGATTGGAACTGCACTTGCCACTAATCTAATTCAGAGTAAAGTAGATTTTGACTGGCGAGGCATCGTTTTAGGACTTTTATCAGCGGCTTCCTTTACCACAACTATGTTTACCGCGAATCGTGTGGCCACACATATTTCGTCAGCGCAGCGCAGTTTATTCATGTTATTGGGTGGAGCGATAATTGTTTTTGGGTTTGCACTTACAACACAAACTACCGCTTTTAATTTTGAGATTTTCATGAAATGGGGAATTGTACTGGCGCTTTTTGGCACGATAATTCCGCCACTATTGTTTAATGCTGGTTTCCCACTTACCGGAATCGGACTGGGAAGTATTGTCTCAGCATTAGAACTTCCGGTATCTGTACTGATGGCGTATTTCCTTTTAAGTGAAAAGGTAAATTCTATTCAATGGTTTGGAATTGTTTTAATTATTTTGGCTATTGTCATTATGAATGTAAACTTCAAGAAAAAAGCTTAATTTCGATTTTAGAATAAAAGGACCAGTTACAATGATTTTTTTATAAATTCGTAATAAAAACTTTATTATGAATCTATCTTGGCATTTATATGTAATGGCATTTATTTACTTTATCGCAGGATTAAACCATTTCAGAAACCCAAGACTGTACCTTAAAATCATTCCTTCTTATTTTCCAAATCCAAAACTGTTGAATTCCATAAGCGGATTGGCTGAAATAATTTTAGGTATCACGCTATGTATTCCATTACTCTCAAACTATGCTGCATGGGGAGTCGTCGCCTTATTGACAGCTATTTTCCCAACGCATCTCTATATGTATTTCAACGAGAAAGCACGAATGAGCCTACCAAAATGGGCTTTATTTTTGCGAATGCCTTTACAACTGGGTTTAATTTACTGGGCCTATCTTTATACCTAAAATTTGAAATCTCTATTCGACAACATTCCCGACCCCATTTTCCTTGATCTGCCTGACGCAGCAATCATCTATTATCCTGCTTTTTTTGACAAAGAAGAAGCCGACAGCATTTATGCTGAACTGCTAAATGAAATTCCTTGGCAACAAGATGAAATTCGAGTTTTCGGCAAAATTCATCCGCAACCTCGATTGACGGCTTTATTTGGAAACGAAGCAAAACCGTATTCCTATTCGAATATAAAAATGCAACCGCATCCTTGGAATTCGCTTTTGCAAAAGATAAAATCCCGAATTGAAAGTGTTTCAGATACTACTTTCACCACCGTTTTACTCAATTATTATCGCGACGGAAGAGACAGTAACGGCTGGCACGCCGATAACGAAAAAGAATTAGGACTAAATCCGATAATAGCCTCGGTAAGCTTTGGTGCTGAACGTACATTTCAATTAAAACACAATTCCGATAAAGATCAGAAAAAAAGTATCGTTCTGGAACACGGAAGTTTATTGCTAATGAAAGGAACCACACAGCATTTCTGGAAACATCAAATTCCAAAAACGGCTAAACCCATCGGTCCCCGAATAAATCTTACTTTTCGGGTAATCAAATAGATATTTTTCACAAAAAAGTATTAGATTTGAAATAAATACTCCAATTATGAATGATATTATTGCCTATTTCACTACTATTCCATCTTCGCATAGAAGTTTAATACTGGTGGCTGGAATCACTATTTTTTGGTTAATCGAAAATGCTTTTCCGCTTTTTAATTTTACCTATAAAAAATGGCATCATGCGAGTATCAATATTTTTCTGACGTTTACTACTATCGTTGTCAATTTCTTTCTCGCTTTTATTTTATTAAAATCTGCAGATTGGACCATCGCAAACCATTTTGGAATTTTACAATGGCTTCCGCTAATGCCACTGTGGTTATATGCTCTTGTCGGATTGCTTTTATTGGATTTAATAGGAGCTTATTTAGTGCATTTAGTAGAACATAAAACAAAATGGCTCTGGCGTTTTCATCTCATTCATCATACAGATACTTGGGTTGATACCACCTCTGCAAACAGACACCATCCCGGAGAAAGCGTGATCCGTTTTGCCTTTACCACTCTGGGGGTTTTAATTGTTGGAAGTCCTATGTGGATGGTTTTCCTATACCAAACCTTGTCGGTTGTTGCGACACAGTTTAATCACGCCAATATTTCACTTCCAAAAAAACTAGATACCTTTTTGAGTTATTTTATCGTCTCACCGGATATGCATAAAGTACACCATCATCATGTGTTGCCCTATACGGATAGCAATTATGGGAATATTTTTTCGATTTGGGACCGTCTTTTTGGAACTTTCATGTCGCTTCCAAAAGAAGAAATCATTTACGGCATCGATACCTATATAAAGCCCGAAGAACACAATCAACTGAAAAATTTACTCAAAATACCGTTTCAAAAACCTCGTACAACAGAAAACAACTAAAAAGAATAAAAAAAATGACCTTTTGATACGAAGTAATTCTTTTTTTTCTTAATATTGGAATATAATTAGAAATGACATTTATTAATCATTAACAACTTATTTGAATTAATTTTCACGTGATGAAAAAGAGTAACCGCAAAGAATTGAACTGGGAACAAACAGAAAAACTTGTTACATTGGCCTTAGAGGAAAAAAATCCTTTTGAAATTATCAAAAAAGAATTTGGTCTGGCTGAAAAAGAGGTTCTTGAGATCATGAAAAAGAAGATGCCAGCAGAAAAATTTGAAATGTGGAAAAAGAAAGCTACTGCAAATAAACCAAAACCAAAACCTGTTAAAATAGATGATTTTGATGAAGATTTGGATGGTAAATATTACATAAAAAACAAATTGGATTAAAAATGAAACTCCTGATAATTCGGGAGTTTTTTTGTTTTTATAAACAACCATTTATAAATCTAAAATTATGGTTTCAGTAGCATCAAAAGACGACACGTACATTTTTGAAATCAAAGGATTGCACAAAATTTGGGCATTGGAAAGTGAAATTGTTGTTTCTAAAGCAAAAATCATTAGAGCCTATCAAAACCAAGAAGAATTCACCTTTTGGAAAGGCTTCAGAATGCCTGGCACAGAAATCCCTGGTTTGATAGCCGCCGGAACATTTTATAAAAAAGGGAGAAATTTTTGGGATGTGATGAATAAAAACAGAGCTATAATTATAGAATTGGAAAATCATTATTACAAAAAATTAATTATTGAAGTCGAAAATCCAGAAGCAACCTTACAACTCCTAAATACGCAAATTAAATAGCATCCTTTCCCTTTTTTTCTTCCCTAGTAGAAAAGCTATTTTTTTAAATCAAAAAAGTGTAACATTTTCAGGGTATAAAGGACTTATACCAAAAATAAAACACTAAAATGAAAAGAATATTTTTTTCACTGGCCTTTGCCTCTATTCTTTGGAGCTGCAAAACAACCAGTCTCTCAGTTACTACCACTGCAAAACAAAATGTTCAGGTTACTATCAACCTAAATGAGATAAAAGAGGACAAGGTTCCTGTTACCATTCTATCACCAAAAATCCTCACTGATGAAGTTACCTACAGCATTCCTAAAACTGTTCCCGGAACGTACTCTGTTGATGATTACGGAAAATACATAGACGATTTGAAAGCATACGATGCAAAAGGAAATCTGCTTCCTGTTTCTAAGACTGATGACAATACGTGGAAAATCAAAAATGCAAAATCATTAGTAAAAATAACCTATCTGGTAAATGACACTTTTGATATCGAAAAAACACATGAAATTTTTTCGCCAGCGGGTACAAATATTGATGCCGATAAAAACTTCATGTTAAACATGCATGGTTTTGTAGGCTATTTTCAAGACAAGAAAGAACTGCCATACGACGTTACTATAACACATCCTGAAGCACTTTGGGGAACTACTTCAATGACGGATCTGGACACAAGCAGTACAGCTGATAAATTCACAACACCACATTATGCTGATTTGGTAGAAAACCCTATCATGTATGCTAAGCCCGACTACACTACTTTTACAGTTGACGGTATGGAAATATTGATTGGAGTATATTCTCCAACTGGAAAAGTTACTGCTGAAAGCATCACTGGGGAAATGAAAACGATGATGACTGCCCAAAAGAACTTTTTAGGCACCATAAATGCCACTAAAAAATACACTGTCTTGTTGTATCTGTCAAGCATGACAGAAAATGACGCAAAGGGATTTGGCGCTTTAGAGCATCCTACGGCAACGACGGTAGTTTTTCCTGAAATGATGCCAAGAGAAGAATTAATAACAGCGATGAAAGATGTAGTTTCGCACGAATTCTTCCATATTGTAACTCCTTTATCTATTCATTCTAAAGAAATTCAATATTTTGACTACAATGCTCCAAAAATGTCGCAACACTTATGGATGTATGAAGGTGTAACAGAATATTTCGCCAATCTTTTTCAAGTCAATCAAGGTTTAATTGATGAGAAAGAATTTTACACGCGTATGGCTCAAAAAATAACTCGTGCCAACACCATGAATGACACTATGCCTTTTACAACCATGAGTGCTAATGTACTGACATCGCCCTACAAAGATCAATACTTGAATGTATATGAAAAAGGGGCACTTATTGCAATGTGTCTGGATATCATAATTCGAGAAAAAAGTAATGGTGAAAAAGGAATTCTTGATTTGATGCAAAAACTATCGAGCGAGTACGGTCCGACAAAACCATTCAATGACCAAGAGCTTTTCGCAAAAATCACGAGTTTAACCTATCCGGAAGTAGGCGTTTTTTTAACCACTTATGTATCTGGATCAACTCCAATCCCATATGAAACTTATTTAGCAAAAGTAGGGGTTACAAAATCTATCGAAAAAACTCCAGGGAATGTTTTCTTAAAAGAACAGGAGCCCTACATCACGGTAAATCCTCAAACTAAAGAAATTATTGTTATTCCCAATATGGAACTGATTGAGTTTTACAAAAGCTTAGACCTTAGAGGTGGCGATATCATAGTGGCAATTAACGAAAAACCATACGCTCTTGACAATATAATTGAAATGATTTCCGAAAGTCAAAACTGGAAAGAAAACGATGCTATTACCGTGAAAATAAAACGCGACGGGAAAGACCAAATACTAAAAGGGAAAGTAAAATTTCCTTACGAAGAAATAGATGGTCTTAAAGCAATCAATTCTTCTGCAAACAAAGTAAAAGAAGCTTGGTTGAAAGGATAATCTGAAAAATAATTATTAAAAGCCCAATTTAGAAAATAGATTGTTTTTTTTTGTAAAATTTGAATGCGTTCCCCAATCATTCCAACAATTTTCTTTATTTTGCGCCAAAATATAAACACAAATGAAATCGCCATAATTCAATTCCGATCCCGAAGTTTCGGGACGGGACAAATCATAATAAAGAATGGCGATACCATGTTCCAAAAAAAACAAATATTAACTTCACATGAAAAAATCTATTATTGCATTCGTTTCCCTTTTACTGTTGTCATCTTGTACCGAAAAGGAATCAAAAACAAACTTACATATTACCGGAAATATTAAAGGATTAAAAAAAGGAACTTTATACATTCAAAGAGTAGTTGATACTACTTTAGTAGCTATAGACACTATAAACATAGATGGCAGCTCTACATTTGAAAGTGATTTAGAATTAAAATCTCCTGAAATGCTGTATTTATTTCTGGACAGAGGCGTAAGCAATTCATTAGACAATAATATTTTATTTTTTGCTGAACCGGGAAATATAAATATTGAGACCAGTTTAGACGGCTATCTTTCCGGCGCAAAAATTACAGGATCAAAAAACAATGATTTGTATGAAGAATACAAAAAAATAAATTCACGTTTCAGAGATGAAGAACTTACTTTAATTGAACAAAAATTCAATGCTATTAAAAGTAACAATATAAAAGCAGTTGACAGTTTAGGTGCAAAGCAGGATTCTAATATAAAACGAAAATATTTATTTGCCACCAACTTTGCCATAAATAACAAAAACTATGATATAGCACCTTATATTGCCTTATCAGAGATCTATGATATCAATATTAAATACTTAGATACGATTCAAAAATCAATGTCTCCAAAAGTAGCACAATCGCTTTATGGAAAAAAATTGACTAAATATGTAGCAGATATCAAAAACCAAAAATAAACCACACTAAGTTCCGTTCTTCTAAAATAGAAAAACCGTCCCGATAAATCGAGACGGTTTTTTTTTTAACCCTGAATTAAATTTAATTGTCGCCTTTTTTTAAATAAAAACAAAAAACCATCTAAGAGTATTAGATGGTTTTATTAAAGAGCCGGCGGAGGGACTCGAACCCACGACCTGCTGATTACAAATCAGCTGCTCTAGCCAACTGAGCTACGCTGGCGACTCATTACGGGTGCAAATATAAGTCTGAATTTCTATTTTCCAAAACAAATTCAAACTTTTTTTGCTTTTTTTTTGACTACAATTCGTTGATTTTAGCAATCAATTGATTAGCAGTTTGTTCCAATTCAACATTGATTTGTTTGAAGTGAGCTTTTTTATCTTCTACCTTTTTTGCATTCACTTTTGTGATTAAAGCGTCAAAAGCAGCGATAGCTTCGTCAATTAAAGCATTAGTTTCTGTTGTTGGTTTTCCTGTTGTAGAAATTTCGAACAAGTAAACTGCTTCAATAATATCTCCTAAAACGTAGTTGATGTCTTTTTTTAAATTCTTAACGTTTGCCATTTTTATTTTTTTAAAATTTGAATTTTAATTTGCGTCTGCAAAAGTACATATAATCTTTCTATTACCGACTATGAAATGTAAATTTCTAAAATAGAAGCTTTTCCATTGAGAATGAATACATTCATTGCAGCAGGAATCAAAACGGTATCCCCTTTTTTATATTGCGTTTTTGAATTGTTGAACTCCATTTCAAATGTTCCTTTCACACACATATAAACGGTAAAAGTTTTTCCAGATTTAGAAACCGTAATTTCACCATCTAACGGAAGGAAATTGGTCGTAAAATAAGGACAATCCACAACTTCATTGGATTCATTTACATTTTTGATATAGTCCTTTTTAGTTTCTACTGTATTATAGTTAATAGCGTCCAACGCCGAATCAACATGCAGTTCTCTCGTATTTCCGTTAGCATCTACCCTGTCAAAGTCATAGAGGCGATACGTAATATCAGATGTTTGTTGAATCTCGGCAACAACTAACCCTGCACCAATAGCGTGAACCGTTCCTGTTTCCAAGAAGAAAACATCACCGGATTCTACTTGTACATCATCAAGAATAGAAAGTAACGTTTTAGTCGTTAGACTTTCTAAATAGTCGTTAGCATTCGATTTTTCTTTGAATCCCACAATGATTCGGGCATCATCATCAGCTTGCATGATATACCACATTTCGGTTTTACCAAAAGAATTATGTCGTTTTTTGGCCAAATCATCATTAGGATGCACTTGTATGGACAAATCTTCACGAGCATCTAAATATTTGAAAAGTAGCGGAAATTGTTTACCAAATCTGGCATGAACTTCCGTTCCTAAAATCTCGTTTGGACATTCATTAATCAAGGCTGTCAATGATTTCCCTTTCCACTGTCCATTAGCTACAACACTCACATCACCTTCTACTGTGGATAACTCCCAGCTTTCACCGGTTATTTTTGATGTAATTGGTTTATTAAGTACCGTTTTTAGTTTTTCACCTCCCCAAATTCTTTCTTTTAAAATGGGATAAAATTGTAATGGATAAAATTTCATTTTATGTTTTTAGAATTTCAAATTTGCATAGTCTATTAAGCTTTTTAACAAACTTGCTTTCAGTTCACTTATGTGAAGTATTTAAAAATATTTTTCAAGGTAAAACTTAGACAAGATGCAAATTAAGAAAAAAATAAAAGAAAAATCTAATACAATTTTGCATTCTATGATACTAATTTATTAACTGCTTCTAGTGCTTTAGCAATGTGCTTAGTAGCCCACATACTATCGAAAATCAACTGAATAACTCCGTTTTTATCTGTTACATAGGTCACGCGTCCAGGAAGCAATCCAAAAAGTCCGGAAGGAACACCAAAAAGTTTTTTGATTTTTTTGTCACTATCTGACAGAAGAATGAAAGGCAGTTTATAGTGTTTGGCGAATTTTTGATGCGAAGTAACACTGTCGCTGCTAATACCTATTACTTCAGCACCTAAATCCTTAAAATCTTCATATTGATCTCTAAAACTACAGGCTTGAGTGGTACAGCCTGGCGTATTATCTTTTGGATAAAAATAAATAACTAGCGGCTTATGCCCTACTATATTTTGACTGTCAAAATCATTACCGTTGGTGTCTTTTGCTTTGAAATGGGGAATGGTATCTCCTACTTTTAGTTCCATTATTCCCCTTTATAGGTTACAAAATTGCGAGGCGTTTCGTAAAGAACAACCTCTAATTCAAATTGTGGTTTAATTCTTTTTCTGATTCTATTCCAAATGACCACTACAATATTTTCAGCTGTCGGATTTAAATCCTGAAAATCCAAAACATCAAGATTAAGATTTTTATGATCAAATCGATCTTCAACCTCTTCTTTAATGATTTCACTCAGGAATTTCACATCCATAACAAATCCTGTTTCGGGATCAATTTCTCCGGTTACACCAACGATCAATTCGTAGTTGTGTCCGTGATAATTAGGATTATTGCATTTACCAAAAACGGCATCGTTTTGCTCGAAAGTCCAGTCTTTTCTAAATAATCTATGTGCCGCATTGAAATGGGCTTTTCGTGAAATAGTAACTTTCATGTTAATTTATGGTGTTAACCTTTAGCTATGCTTAGGGAGACAATTCGATTTTTAATCTACATTTCAGATTACTGCAATCTAAAATCTTATAACTGCAATCTTACACTTTATGTTCTTCAAGGAAATGATAAAATTCATCGAAAATTATCTTGAACCAAACAGTGTACAGTTCGGGATGAATTTCCATATCGATTTTCACATCCTCGATTTTCATCCACTTCCAGTCTTCTACCTCTTCTAGGTTTATTTCTGGACTATCATCATAATATCCTATCATAACATGATCGAGTTCATGTTCGGTCAGGCCATTATCAAAAGGGGCTTTGTATATAAAATGAAAAAGTTCTTTAAGTTCCGTTTTAAAACCCATTTCTTCAAATAACCTTCGGCTTCCCGCCTCAATATTAGATTCTCCTTCACGCTGATGGCTGCAGCAGGTATTGGTCCACAATAATGGGGAATGGTATTTTTGATGTGCTCTTTGTTGCAGCATGACCTCATTTTTGCTGTTCAAAATAAAAACCGAAAAAGCGCGATGTAAAATGGCTTTCTCGTGCGCTTCAAGCTTTGGCATCAATCCTATTTGCTCATCATTTTGGTTAACTAATATTACGTTTTCTTCTTTCATAGGTGTTTTTAGCCTTACAAAAATACAAAAAAGAAAATTATCGAAGGGAGCTTTAACGTTCTGTTTCGATTTGTTGAAGCGGAATCATTTTGGAGCAAGCCAAATAAAATGCAATACCAATCCTTTAAAGATTCTTTTGTATTTTTATACTCAAATATAAATATTGCAATGCATACTTTAAACATCCGTAAAGCACATCTTAACGATTTACCGAAACTTCTTGAATTAGAACAAGGAATTATTTCTGCCGAACGTCCTTTTGACCCCACTTTGAAAGAAGAAAAAATCCATTATTACAACATTGAAAAAATGATTTCGGCTCCGCATATTGAAGTATTGGTAGCTGAAATTGACTCGGAGATTATTGCTTCCGGATATGCGCGAATAGAAGCTGCAAAGCCCTATTTGAATCATGAATCGTACGCCTATTTAGGATTTATGTACACTGATCCGAATCACAGAGGAAAAGGAGTAAACGCCAAAATTATCGATGCGCTCAAGGACTGGTGCCGTTCTCAGGAAATATTCGAACTTCGACTGGATGTTTATAATAACAATAGTCCGGCAATTAAAGCCTATGAGAAAGCAGGATTCAAAAAACACCTACTAAATATGCGAATGGGCTTATAGCAATACGTTTTTTTCAATTACAAATCCAAAAGTGATTTTTTTACGTAAATAACAATAGTTAAAACTTACTTAAATCACTATTAATTTGTAAAGTAGGCGACATTTTATGGTCTAAAAACACTTTACATTTGTAGTATAAAAAACAAATAATACCAACGTATGAAAACAACAACCCGTTTTTTAAGCTTATTATTTTTGCTTCCTTTATTCATGTTTACTGCCTGCGGACAAAATGTAAAAAAACAAAACAGTACTGAAAAATCTACTGGTATGGAAAATCCAATCAACAAAACCGGAAATCCGTATTACTCCAATACAGATACGACAAAACTAAACCTTACCGATGCCGAATGGAAAAAGGTATTACCCGAAGATGTGTATGAAGTAATGCGACATGCGGACACCGAAAGACCATTTACAGGAAAATATTGGAACACGGATGAAAAAGGAACCTATTATTGTGCCGCTTGTGGCAATAAACTATTTCGTTCCAGTGCTAAATTTTCCAGCAATTGCGGCTGGCCCAGTTTTTTTGAACAAGACAACAAAAACAGTGTAGTTTATAAAACCGATAATTCTCTTGGGATGGAAAGAATTGAAGCACTTTGTGGAAGATGTGATGGTCATTTAGGACATCTTTTTGATGATGGACCAGCACCAACCGGAAAAAGATACTGCATGAATTCTATAGCCCTTGACTTTATACCTGACACCAAATAACATGACGAATTTATTTTTAATTTGTATGCTAACAACACTGAGTATGTTAGGACAAAACAATACTACTGGCCAAGCCGCAAAACAATCTAACCAAGAAACTATCACTTTAGCCGGTGGTTGTTATTGGTGCGTTGAAGCGATTTATGAGAATCTAAGCGGAGTCAAATTGGCAGTATCAGGATATGCAGGCGGTAAAATCTCAAATCCCTCTTATGAGGATGTTTCCACCGGAAGATCGGGTTATGCCGAAGTGGTACAAATCACGTATGATAAAACGGTGACGAATCTCGATGAAATTTTCAAAGTCTTCTTTACTGTTCACGATCCCACTACGCTAAACCGTCAGGGTGCTGATGTAGGAACGCAATACCGTTCCGCTATTTTTTATAAAAATCAGGAACAAAAAGCAGCGGCGCAAACTATTATTAATGACCTGAAAAAAGCTAAAGTGTATGACAGTCCTATAGTAACAACATTAGAACCGTTGACCAAGTTTTATAAAGCCGAAGCGTACCATCAGAATTATTATGCAAACAATAAAAATCAATCCTATTGTCAAATGGTAATCCAACCCAAAATTGAAAAATTTGAAAAAATATTTAAAAATCGACTGAAAAAGAAAAAATAAAAATCCTTAAAGGAACCGTCTCATCACAATCACTGAGACGGTTTTTTTTTATCTTTCTACATAAAAATCTAACTTAAAAAATTGATTTACCGCTCTAAAATTCATATATTTATACTGATTTACAACCATTTAAATAACATATCATGCATAACGGACACCACTATTGGGGAATGCATTTATTATGGTGGATATTTTGGGTGATCCTGATACTATGGATATTTGCAATTCCTTATAATATTCCTGGTCAACGTAAAAAAAAAGACACCCCATTGGACATTCTAAAAAAAAGATTTGTCAAAGGAGAGATTACGAAAGAAGAATTTGAAGAAAAGAAGAAATTTCTTGATGAGAATTAATCTCAAAAGCAATTCTTACGAACAAGCTCCTTTAACACTTTTAAATGAGCTTTTTTTGTACCTACTAATGAACATTTCTTGTAAGCAAATTTAAAATATAATTTTTCAAATGTCGGTTAACAATTCTGACTGTTATTCTTCATTGCAACAGTAACACAACCTCATATTCAGAATTAGAACGCCTCGCATCTTATTTTAATTCTAAAATAAAATCCAAATAGATATTTTTAAAAGATGAGCGCACTTAAAAAATATTTAAAAAAGAGAGAAAGCACCATTAACGGTCTTTTGGAGACACGGCAGGAATGCTATACTCCAGACACTTTTCATGCACTCCGAGTAGAAATTAAAAAACTGAATGCTTTATTTAATTTGATAAATTATTGTTCGAAAGAATTTAAGAAAAAAAAGACTTTCAAACCCTTTAAACGTATTTTTCGTCAGGCAGGAAAAGTTAGAGAACTTCAAATAGAAGAGTCACTACTTGAAGAATATTTCGCTTTCCATTTACTTCCGCAATACAAGGATCATTTAGAAAAACTCCTAACCAGAGAATTAGAAATTTTTTTCTTGATCACAAACAACAGCTTATCACAAATTCTAAGCGAAAAGTACCAGAAAATTCTTCCCTTGCTTACCAAGGCAAGTACAAAAAAAGCGAACCGTTATATGGATAAAAAAAGAACTGAAATTGAAAAACTGATTGCTCAAAATGCCCTAAAAAACAAACAAATTCATCCTCTACGTAAGCAGCTAAAAGAATATCAGTACAACCATACAAGTCTTTATTATGACCCGCAAAACCAACTGACTTCAAGCAAGGACATTCTACCTGAACTGCTTGGAGAATGGCATGATTACCAAATAATCATCAAACATTTGAAAAAAGTGATTGCTTCCGGTTCAATCAATCCAAATGAAAGCAGCCAACTTGAAATCATCAAAGCATCATTTATTTTCGAAAATGAATTATTGTTTCACAAAATAAATGCAACTTTATCCTCCAGTCCTTTTAGAAACGATTAAAATAACAACAGTAAACTCAATTGACAAATGCCAAATCATGATTGTATACGGAAATAAACAAATATTGATTATATTTCATCTTTTTTAATAATCAAATAATAATTAGAAACAATGCGAATCTTTTGAATTTGAATTACTCAACTTTGCAGGCTTTTAAAATTAAAGTGCTACCACAGCAGCGCAATAGCTTTTGTAATCTTTTCAAAGTAAAACAAAAAGCAAAATAGATTTATAAAATTAAAACAGCATATTTATGGTCGAAAATAATTACAAAGATCTATTCAATCTCTCTCCGGCACTAGTACTAGCTATAGATATAGACTTTATTGTAATTGCCGTTACTGATTTCTTTTTAAAAGTCACTATGACGGAAAGAAATGCTATTCTAGGTAAAAATATTTTCGATGTATTCCCTGACAATCCCAATGATACAGAAGCTGACGGAGAAAGAAATATGCGTGCTTCTTTTAATCGTGTAATTAATAATAAGGTTATCGATACGTTATCATTTCAAAAATACGACATTCAAAAACCAGAATCCGAAGGAGGAATGTTTGAATTGAGATTTTGGAAAACCATTAATTCTCCAGTATTTGATGCAGATAATAATGTAAAATCTATCATTTTAAAAGTGGAGGACATCACTGAAAATGAAGAACTTATTTCCAACAATCAGACATTGAAAAAGAACAATGAACTTCTGGCTGAAGCATATGAATATTCCGAAGCTATCATTGGTACTATTCATGAAACAATGCTGATACTCAACAAAGACTTCTATATAAAATCTGCCAGTAAGGCATTTTATAAGAAACACGGTATTACCAAAAAAGAAACAGTAGGAAAACATTTATTTGAATTGGAAAATGGACAGTGGGATATTCCCGAACTTCATGGATTGCTTAACAATACTAACGCTACCAATAGTACAATTCAAGATCTGGAAGTTAAACGTACCTTTCCAAATCTTGGTAAAAAAATAATGTTACTGAATGCTAGTAGTTTTTTTAAAAAAACAGATGGAGAAGAATTAATCCTTTTGGCAATTAAAGATATTACTGAGGTTAGAAAATTAGCGCTTGAAATTAAAAACAAAGAAAATAAGGCTTTAGAAAAACAGCTGGAGATAGAAAAAAAAGTACTAAAGAAGATAGAAGAAAGCGAAAAGCGCTACAATCTAATGCTGATGACATCGCCATTTGCCATAGCTATCTTGAAAGGAAAAGACATGATTGTTTCACTTGCTAATGATAGTATTAAAGAAATATGGGGAAAAGGCAATACTATTGAAGGCAAAAAATTCATTGACATTTTACCAGAGCTTAAAGATTTGCAATTTCCAAAATTACTTGACGAAGTGTATACTAGTGGCATTGCTTTTTATGGGGATGCGCTACTTGCTCCTATGTTTCGGAATGGAAAATTAGAGCAAACGTATTTTAATTTTGTTTATCAGCCCTATTTGGAAGCAGATGAAACCATTTCCGGTGTGACCATTATTGCTTACGATGTGACTGCGCAGGTAGTGGCAAAAAAAGAATTGACAGATGCAAAAATTAATGCCGAACTAAAAACAAAAATAGCGGAAGAAGCAGTAAAATCCAAGCAACAATTTTTGTCGAACATGAGTCACGAAATACGGACACCCATGAATGGAATCATTGGATTTACGAATGTGGTGTTAAAGACAAAACTAGATGATTCCCAAAAAGAATACATCAGCGCAATTAAAGAATCCGGGGATGCATTAATTGTTTTAATTAATGATATTCTTGACATTGCCAAAGTAGATTCGGGGAAGATGACCTTTGAAAAACTCCCGTTAAGCTTGTCTGTTTCCATTACTACAATGCTCCATTTGTTTGAACCTAAAATGAAGGAAAAAAATTTAGAATTAATCAATGAATATGATTCTAACATTCCTTTGAATTTAATCGGAGATCCGATGCGTTTGCGACAAATAATTCTAAATCTGATGAGTAATGCGGTGAAGTTTACGCCTGCTGGTAAAATTACTATAAGTGTTCGTTTATTGAAAGAGGATACTAAAAAAGCAACAATCGAATTTAGGATAACGGATACTGGCATTGGAGTTCCTGAGAATAAATTAGTAGATGTTTTCAATAATTTTGAACAAGCAACTGCAGGAACTAGCAGCTCATTTGGTGGAACTGGATTAGGACTCGCCATTGTAAAACAATTGGTAGCACTTCAAGGAGGAAAAATCATAGTAAATAGCACAGAAGGCAAAGGGTCAACTTTTGGTTTTGTAATGAGTTTTGAGAAAAGAAATTCGGAAACCGAAATAACACCGATACCTATAGAACCGATTCAAGAAAATCCATTCGAAGAAAAAATAGCCAAAAACATAAAAATATTAGTTGTAGAAGATATTGCACTGAATCAGCTTTTGATAAAAATAATATTATTGGATTTTGGTTACGATGTAACCATTGCCGACAATGGCAAACTTGGTATTGAACAGCTCGAAAAAAGTAAGCATGACATTATTTTGATGGATTTACAAATGCCGGAAATGAATGGTTTTGAAGCTACGGCACACATTCGCAATGTAATGAAATCAAACATCCCTATTATCGCACTTACTGCAGATGTCACTTCGGTTGATCTTGAAAAATGTAAGGCAGTTGGGATGAATGACTATGTATCCAAACCCATTGATGAAAAATTACTACAGCATAAAATTAATCAATGCATAAAGGATCTTAATAAAAATTAAAAAAAAATGAAAGCACTAACCTTTTCAACTTTTGGCAACTCCGATGTCTTGGAATATGCTGACATCCCAACTCCAATACTAAAAGAGGATGAAATATTGGTCGAAATGCGTGCTATAGGATTAAACTTTGACGATGTTTACAGGCGAAAAGAGAATTACCATCTGAAGGGAAATCCACCTTTTATTGCACATGAAGGTGCGGGAGGTGTAATCCAAACAAATAATCATACTGAGTTTAAAATAGGAGACCGAGTTGCATTTGCAGATGTTCCTTTTGCGAATGCGGAATTTGTTGCCGTTCAAAAGCACAAGACATCTGGAAAGTAAAAAAAGCACAGGAAAAATCATTCTGATTCCATAAAAACCTAATTTCTATTGCTATAGCACACCCATTTTTGTTACTATGTCCTGTGCAAAAGCTCATTGGTCCTCGTGATAGCGATCAGGGTATTGCATTTCTAATGCAGATCTTGTTCAATTTTTCTTCCCTTCTCAACTATAATTCGAGCCTATTTATTAAAGATATGTTTTTCTAACAACAGCAATCCAATTTACAACAAACTACAAAACAGCTATTTACATAATAAATATGTAAAATAAATACATTCCTTTTACTATTTTTTGTAAATTAGTGGTCCCCAAAAAACTTTTTAGTAGTGTTTACAACACGAATAAAAACAAAAATAAAGAGCTACCGATTGGAAAGGTAAAACCTAAAAGCCACAATTCAGTTTTTTTCAAACAACACCTATTTGCTGTTTTCAAATTGAGAAGCATTCGCTTGTTATAAATTAAATTCTACGATTAACAAAATTTTATTTGCATTATAAAAAACGCAGCAAAATAGTAAAAAAATGGACAATACAACCATTGCCCATCCTATGTCTAATCAATTAAAATGAAACAAAATGAAAGCAATTAAAATGATTTCGATGTCGTTGCTCATTGGATTACTCCTAATAATGAGTTCAAGTATGTATGCACAAGATCCTATGAAAGCTGGTCCGAAAGTGTATAAAAAAATCCTCCTTGACAATGATAAAGTGAGAGTCATGTCAGCTGAATTTGCCCCAGGCGCAACGATGCCATGGCATAGCCATCCTCATCACACCGTGTATGCTTTGACCGGTGGTAAAATTCAAATCACAGAAAAAGGCAAGCCAGCAACCGAATCCAATATCAAAGCAGGAGACGTACTGTATTTCCCACCCGTAACGCACATGGCAAAAAACACAGGAACTACCACATTCAAGATTGTTGTAACAGAAATAAAATCTGCCAAGAAAAAATAATCTAATCCTATTTTAAAAAATGCTAAGGAAGCAGCCTTTATCAGGCTGCTTCCTTAAAAAACAACAGTTGTATTGCTAAAAAAATTAATTGCCAATACTCTCTTTTATCATCAGCGCACATTTCTCGCCATCAATTGCAGCGGAGATAATTCCACCGGCATAACCGGCTCCTTCTCCACAAGGATACAGCCCTTTTATCTGGACGTGCTCATAGGTCAATGGATCTCTTGGAATACGAACTGGCGAAGAAGTTCTTGATTCCGGTGCATGAAGTATAGCTTCATTAGTCAAATAACCGCGCATGGATTTCCCGAATTCAGAGAAGCCTTCTCGCAATATTTGCGTTAAAAACCCAGGAAAAACCTGCCCCATTTCTACTGAAGTCGTTCCAGGGACATAAGACGTTTTCGGGATTTCTGAGGATACTTTATTTTGGGTAAAATCGATCATGCGTTGTGCAGGAACTTTTTGGCTTTCGCCAGCCAGATGCCAGGCGCGTTGCTCGATACTTTTTTGGAATTCCATTCCGGCCAAAGCACCAAATTTGGCAAACGGTTTAAAATCTTCCAATTTTAACTCGATTACAATTCCAGAGTTGGCAGTAGCCTGATCTCTCTTGGATGGCGACCAACCATTGGTAACCACTTCACCCGGACTGGTAGCGCAAGGCGCAATCACACCACCCGGGCACATACAAAACGAATACATTCCTCTACCTCCTACTTGCTTAACAATAGAGTACGGTGCTGGAGGCAAAAGCTCCCCACGATAATCACAACTGTATTGAATGCTGTCAATTAATGATTGTGGATGCTCTGCTCTTACGCCCAAGGCAAAAGGTTTGGCTTCAATAAAAATCTGCTTTCGATCTAATAATTCAAAAATATCTCGTGCCGAATGTCCTGTCGCCAAGATTATTTTGTTAGCAAGAATGGTGTCTCCTTTTTGAGTAACGATTCCCTGCACTTCATTATTTTTAACTAAAATATCGGTCAATCGTGTTTCAAATAAAACCTGTCCGCCGCATTCGATGATTTTCTCGCGAATATCCTGAATAATTTGAGGTAATTTATTGGTTCCAATATGCGGGTGTGCTTCAATTAAAATATCCTCCGAAGCGCCAAAAGCTACCAATAACTCCAGAATTCTTGTTACATCACCTCTTTTTTTAGAGCGGGTGTATAACTTCCCATCCGAATACGTTCCTGCCCCGCCTTCGCCAAAACAATAATTGGAATCTTCATTCACAAGATAATCCACATTAATGGCTTTCAAATCTCTTCTTCTGCCTCTAACGTCTTTTCCACGCTCAACAACTATAGGCTTCAAACCCAATTCTATCAATTGCAAAGCAGCAAAAAGTCCTGCAGGCCCGGCACCAACGACGATTACTTCTTGAGCTGTAGACACATTCCCATAATCTGGAAGTTGTATTTTTTGCTCTTGAAAAGGCTCTCCTTTTAAATAGATTACAACCTTAAGATTTATTTTTATAGCTTTTTGACGTGCATCTATAGATCTTTTTAAAATAGAAACATGCTGAATTTCATTTACGGAAACGGTAATCTGTTTCGATAAATATTCTTTTAGCAGCGATTCATTCGCAGCGATTTCCGGTGTTACTTGTAATAGGAGTTCTTGAGGCATTTTATCTTGTTTAATCTTTGCTTTGTTGCATCGTTTATTCGAATAACAAAAACAAAGTACAAAAATAGTATTTTGAAGTGACTTCTTGTTATTGAAAGGAGAATCCGTTTTTCAAATTTTAAAATTGCCTTATTTTAAAACTAGACTTTGTAACTTTGTCCCTTCAAAACAGTTAACCCATTAAACAGTTAACCGATTAATCTTAGAGAAAAATGTCTAGAAAAATAAAACTGATTTGGGATTTCCGCGGTCCAGCTTCTGCAAAAACAGCAGAACACCATGAAATTCATTTAAAAGAATACATTACAATTGAAAAACTACCACTGAATATCACGGGTTTCGAAATTCAAGGCGAAATGCAAGCCATCGCTTTTATGGTAGTAACGGATGAAAACATGATTCAGGTTCGAGATGCTTTGAAACCACATCGTGGAGAGTTGTACACCGTCTAAAGCCATAAAGTTGAAAGTCAAAATGCCCAAAAAATACCAAACCGAGTAAAACTTTTGACTTTATGACTTTCGACTTTATGACTAGTTAGCCACTTCGCTGATAAACTTAATTCGCATTAAGCGCAATTCATCAAGATCATAGTCCCCATCAAATTCTTTGAGGGCATCTTCTATGTTATCCGATTCGGATTCCATAAAATAATCATGAATTTCTTCTTGCTGATCATCGTCAAGCATATCATCAATCCAATATTTTATATTCAGCTTGGTTCCGGAATAAACAATCTGTTCCATTTCTTTAATTAGAGCATCCATGTTAATGCCTTTCGCGGAAGCAATATCATCAAGAGATAATTTCCTGTCAATATTTTGAATGATATAGAGTTTATTTACGGAGTTGACTCCGGTAGATTTTACCACTAAATCCTCCGGACGGATGATATCGTTGTCATCAACATAACGACTTATTAATTCTAGAAATGCCGCACCGTATTTTTTAGCTTTCCCTTCCCCTACTCCATGGATATTAATTAATTCGTCTTGAGAAATCGGATATTTCAAAGCCATATCTTCCAATGAGGGATCTTGAAAAACCACAAACGGGGGAACGCCTAATTTCTTGGCTACTTTTTTACGTAAATCACGCAACATACCCATCAAAATTTCATCGACAGCTCCTGTAGATTTTGATGCAGTTACAATCGCTTCATCCTCAGATTCATTGTATTCATGATCTTCAGACATCATAAAAGATTCTCTATTTTTAATAAAATCCAATCCTTTTTTAGTGATTTTTACGATTCCATAGGTTTCAATGTCTTTCGACAAAAGCCCGGCAACAAGAACTTGTCGCAATAAAGCCATCCAATATTTCTCATCGTGATCCGAACCACATCCAAAAAAAGATTGCGTATCTGTTCGATGTGCTTTGATGACGGCATTGACACGACCAATCAACGTAAAAACAACTTCTTTTGATTTGTATAAATGTTTCGTATCTCGAACCACTTCCAGTAGTTTCACCACTTGATCAAGGGCTTCCACTTTTGTTTTCGGATTTCTAACATTGTCATCCATATCAGCCCCTTCACCATTGACGTCATCAAATTCTTCTCCGAAATAATGAAGTAGAAATCTCCTTCTGGACATGGAAGTTTCAGCATAAGCCACAACCTCCTGTAACAATGCAAAACCTATTTCCTGTTCCGCTACGGGTTTACCCGACATGAATTTTTCTAATTTCTCGACATCTTTATAGGAATAGTAAGCAAGACAATGTCCTTCGCCACCGTCACGACCTGCGCGACCCGTTTCCTGATAATAACTTTCTAATGATTTAGGAATATCGTGGTGAATTACAAAACGAACATCCGGTTTGTCAATCCCCATTCCAAAAGCGATGGTTGCCACTACCACATCGACATCTTCCATAAGAAACATATCCTGATGTTTGGCACGGGTTTTAGCATCCAATCCCGCATGATACGGAACGGCACTTATTCCGTTTACTTGTAAAACTTCGGCAATAGCCTCCACTTTTTTACGGCTTAAGCAATAGATAATCCCAGATTTGCCTTTGTGCTGTTTGATAAAACGGATGATATCCGATTCAATATTTTTAGTTTTAGTACGTACTTCGTAATATAAATTAGGTCTGTTAAACGATGCTTTAAAAGTAGTCGCATCAGTCATATCTAAGTTTTTCAGAATATCTTCCTGCACTTTCGGCGTAGCCGTAGCGGTCAAACCTATGATAGGCACATCTCCTAATTGTTTAATGATGTGTTTTAGATTCCGGTATTCAGGCCTGAAAT
Source organism: Flavobacterium melibiosi (assembly GCF_048158545.1). Lineage (NCBI taxonomy): Bacteria > Pseudomonadati > Bacteroidota > Flavobacteriia > Flavobacteriales > Flavobacteriaceae > Flavobacterium > Flavobacterium melibiosi. The sequence goes on from NZ_JBLNKU010000008.1 coordinate 26,956, forward strand.
CATGACCCCACTCGGAAATACAATGGGCTTCATCGATAGCCACAAAGGAAATCGTCACCGTTTGAAGAAAAGCAACATACTCTTCTTTAGTCAAAGATTCCGGGGCAACATATAATAACTTGGTTAAACCGGAAGTGATATCCTTTTTAACTTGTGTGATTTCGGTTTTGGTAAGGGAAGAGTTTAAAACATGGGCTACACCATTTTCAGAAGATAAACTACGAATGGCGTCAACTTGATTTTTCATCAAAGCAATCAAAGGAGAAACTACTATGGCAGTTCCTTCCTGAATTAAAGCAGGCAATTGGTAACAGAGCGACTTCCCTCCTCCTGTAGGCATAATCACAAATGTGTTTTGCTTATTAAGGAGACTTTTAATAACTTGTTCTTGTAATCCCTTAAATTGACTAAAGCCAAAATATTTTTTTAATTCTTTGTGGATATCAATTTCGTTTGAATTCATTCTTGATTATGTGGTATTTTGTATAAATTTGCATTACATAAAGATACAAAATTCTTTTAAACATACAAATTTTAACCATTCTGTTTTGATAACAAAAGAAAATATATTGGCTAGCGCCAAAAAAACTATTTTATCTGAAAGTGAAGCCATTGCCAAACTAACTGAATTTCTTGATGAAAATTTCATTGAAGCAACACAAAACATCTATAATTCCAAAGGAAGATTAGTGGTGACAGGTATTGGAAAAAGTGCCATTATTGCTCAAAAAATGGTAGCCACCTTTAATTCTACAGGAACTCCCTCTCTATTTTTACATGCATCAGAAGCGATTCATGGGGATTTAGGAATGATTCAAAATGACGATAGTATTATTTGCATTTCGAAAAGTGGCAATAGCCCGGAAATAAAAGTTTTGGTACCGCTTTTAAAACGTTTTGGCAATACTTTAATTGCCATTACGGGAAACATGACTTCTTTTCTTGCCAAAGGTTCCGATTTTGTCCTGAACACTACCGTAGACGCTGAGGCTTGTCCGAACAATCTGGCTCCAACCAATAGTACCACAGCGCAATTAGTGATGGGAGACGCCATTGCCGTTTGCCTGATGGAAATGCGGGATTTCAAACCGGAAGATTTTGCGGTATACCATCCAGGTGGCGCGTTAGGCAAAAAATTGTTACTGCGTGTAAAAGACATGCTGGAACACACTTTGAAACCGATGGTCACTCCAGACACACCGATAAAAAAAGTAATTTTCGAAATTTCAGAGAAACGTCTCGGCGTAACTGCTGTTGTGGATGAAAATAAAGTTGTCGGAATTATTACCGATGGTGATATCCGAAGAATGCTAAACGAAAGAGACTCTTTCACTGATTTGACCGCCAAAGATATTATGACTAAAAATCCAAAATTAATACCATCTTCAGCCATGGTTGCAGACGCATTGAACATTCTGGAAGACTTCTCCATTACACAATTAGTTGTGGTAGACAACGGTGAGTACAAAGGAGTATTACATTTACATGATATTTTAAAAGAAGGAATAGTATAATGGCGAAGAAAAACTTAAACGAAATGTCGTTTTTAGATCATCTTGAAGAATTGAGATGGTTATTGGTTAGAAGTACAATGGCGATATTAATTCTTGCTACGGTTACTTTTTTTGTTAGTGATTACATCTTTGACGTCATCATTTTTGGACCGACAAATGCTAATTTTATAACGTACCGATTCTTTTGTGATTTATCAAATCACTTGGGTTTTGCCGAAAGCATTTGTGTAACCGAGATGCCTTTCATTATCCAGAACACGAATATGGAAGGACAGATCAACGTGTTGATCTGGACTTGTATAACCGCCGGATTCATCCTTGGATTCCCTTTCATATTGTGGGAAGTATGGAAATTCATCAGCCCGGCACTCTATGAAACAGAGAAAAAAAACGCGAGACTTTTCGTGATTTCATCCTCACTGCTCTTCTTTTTGGGAGTATTGTTTGGCTATTTTGTAATTGTACCCATGTCAGTTAACTTTTTTGCTACTTTCACCATTAGTGCCGTGGTAAAAAACCAATTTAGTATTGATTCTTACATTGGACTGGTAAAAACAAGTGTAATTGCTTGTGGCCTGTTTTTTGAGTTGCCTATCATTATCTATTTCCTAACTAAATTAGGACTGGTAACTCCTGTATTCTTAAGAAAATATTGGAAATATGCCGTGATTATCATTCTTATCGTTGCCGCAATTGTTACCCCGCCGGATGTGGTGAGTCAAATAATTGTAACTATCCCGATGTTATTGATCTATGAGGCAAGCATCTTAATTTCAAAAATTGTAGTAAAAAATCAAAAAAAGATAAATGGCTGATATTATTCAAGAATTCAACGACTACCGTTCTAAAATGAACGAAAAATTATTGGCAGACAATAATAAAATCGTAAAGCGAATTTTCAATCTGGACACTAATGCCTATGCTGCCGGTGCATTAGACGTGAAAACCAAAGAGCTTCTGGGACTGGTGGCTTCAGCAGTATTGCGTTGTGATGATTGTGTAAAATACCATTTGGAAACCAGTTACAAAGAAGGGGTAACCAAAGAAGAAATGATGGAAGCCATGGGAATAGCAACGCTTGTTGGCGGAACTATTGTGGTACCTCATTTGCGCAGAGCCTATGAATTCTGGGAAGCACTGGAAGAAACTGCTACAACAAAATAACATTTCCACTAAATAAAAAAAGCGGCTCCTTTCCATTTAGACAAATAGCTGAATAGGGAAAGTAACTAAATAATTGTTAAATGGAGGATTGGGTTATCGGTTTATTCGTTTATTTGCCTAAAATCCAAGAATCTAAAAATCTAAGAATCTGAATATGAAATTAAGAGCCGAAAATCTAATCAAAACCTATAAAGGACGTAGTGTTGTAAAAGGCATTTCGGTAGAAGTGAATCAAGGCGAAATCGTGGGACTTTTAGGACCAAACGGTGCTGGAAAAACGACTTCATTTTATATGATAGTAGGATTGGTTAAACCAAATTCAGGCAACATATTCTTAGATGATTTGAACATTACCGATTACCCTATGTACAAAAGAGCACAGCAGGGAATTGGCTATTTGGCACAAGAAGCTTCTGTTTTTAGAAAATTAAGTATCGAGGATAATATCTTAAGCGTATTACAACTGACAAAACTATCCAAAGCCGAACAAGAAGCAAAGATGGAAAGTTTAATCGAAGAGTTTAGTCTGGAACACATTCGCACCAATCGCGGAGATTTGCTTTCAGGGGGTGAACGCCGTCGTACCGAAATTGCACGATGTCTTGCCACAGATCCAAAATTCATTTTGCTGGATGAACCTTTTGCCGGTGTCGATCCCGTTGCCGTAGAAGACATCCAACGAATTGTAGCACAATTAAAAAACAAAAACATTGGTATTCTTATCACCGATCACAACGTTCAGGAAACCCTCGCAATTACAGACAAAACCTACCTTATGTTTGAAGGTGGAATCTTAAAGGCCGGAATCCCGGAAGAATTAGTGGAAGATGAAATGGTACGAAGAGTATATTTGGGTCAAAACTTTGAATTGCGTAAAAAGAAATTAGAGTTTTAAAACTGAAAAAACTTTGTGCAGCGCCCTTTTGTAAAAACTACATTTACCTGATTATAATTTAAAGAATCATGGAGAATCCAAGTAAAGAAACGGAAGAAAAATGGTCCAATGATCCCAACAATTGGATTTGGGGTGTTTTTTATTTCAACCCCGAAGACAAAAGAATTACTCCACCTAAAAGGATTCCAGGGATAGGAGTCACGATAAATTTTGCCAATCCGAAATCAATTCTTTTTCTGATTGGAGCTCTTTTATTTTTCGCTTTCGTTGTATTCTCAATCATCAAAAAAGACCACTAATTTATTTTATTCCTTGGTTATAAATTGCAGCTGCTGTAAATCCCCATTATAAATATTGACATCTACATTCCCTTTGATTCCCGGAACCGATGCTTTTTCGGTGAATTGCCAGAACAACCAATCTTCGTTTATTTCCTCCCTGTAAAAATTATAATTGGCAATCCAAAAAAGATAGTCACTGAATTCCTCTTTTAAAAAATCGTCGTAATATTTCTCACCGGTATAGATAATAGGTTTTACCCCGTAATGCAGCTCCACGCGTTTCAACCATCGTTTCAGCCCAACTTTTAAGCTATCAAGCGATTGATTTCTAGGGAGCTTTTCAATATCTAAAACAGGAGGCAAATCCCCTTTTTGAAGAGTAACGGTTTTGATAAAAAGTTCGGCCTGTTCGAGCGAATTTTCATTGGGACGGTAATAATGATAGGCCCCGCGAATCATTTTATTTTCTTTGGCGCCAAGCCAATTCCGATCAAACCGACGGTCCTTTCTGTCTCTTCCTACCGTAGCACGAATGAATACAAAATCTAAGGGATATTTTTGCTCTAAAGTATCCACATACGTCCATCGGATTCTTCCCTGGTATTCCGAAACATCCAAACCGATACTTTTTCCTTCGTGCTTTTCTAAAACCTGAAAATTTCGGACATCTGAAATGCGTTTGGCTTCCGCCTCCATTTTCAGAACTTTATCTGATTTAAAACTAAAATAATAGGCTAGACCTTCCCGATAATGATAACCAAGCGCAATAAGCAGTACAACAACAAAAGCAACAATCGAATACTTCACGAGTTTACGCGAGAAAACAGACGCTTTCTTTTTTGATTTGCGAATTGTACTGGTTTTTCTAACCGTTTTTCTTTTCATTCAAAAACTTACTTTTTTAGCCATTTATTATTCACGACCGACAATAAAACATAAGAGATAATCAGTAAAGGAATTCCCAAATAGTGGAAGAAAATCAATAACAAAAGAGAAAGGACCAGAAAGCTAATTTGAAGTGCATTGTCCGCAAAATTAAACTTTTTGATTTTTAAGGAAAATAGCGGGATCTCGGCATTCAAAATATACGCGCTCAATAAAGTAATCACTAACAGCACCCACTGGTTTGTCAAAAGTTCAAGAACAAACAGGGAATCGGAATAACTTAAAACCAATGGCAAACTTAAAATAAACAAGGCATTGGCAGGGGTTGGCAAACCAATGAAAGAATCAGTCTGACGGGTATCGATATTAAAATTAGCCAAACGGTAACAAGACCCTAAGGTAATCAGGAAACCCAAATAAGGAAAGACTTGTAAATAAGTCTCAGCACCGGTTGGATTGTCCACCATCATCTGATACATCACTAAACCGGGCACAGCACCACTGGTAACCATATCGGCCAAAGAATCCAACTGCAAACCAAGCGGACTGGAAACTTTAAACAAACGGGCAAAAAAGCCATCAAAAAAGTCCAAAAATATTCCTAAACTAACGAAATAAAAAGCCATTTCAAAATTACGATGAAATGCGAAAACCAAAGCGATACAACCGCAAAAAAGATTAAGCAAAGTGATACTATTGGGAACATGCTTTTTAATATTCATAGTGATATAGTTTAGTGGACCAAAGTTGACAAATTTAATGTAATAAGTCAAAGAGAAGTACGTTTTTTAATAGAGATTTTTCAACAGTGATTTCTTGTTTGCATATATTTACCCAAAGGAAGAAATAACCTCAGTAAAAAATTATATTTTTGATAAAAAATTAAGCAGACTTTCGGTTTGTAAAAAAAATACCCTTGAAAAAAGCCTCCTTATTTGTATTGCTTTTGACCAGTGCCCTAAATTACAGTCAAGCAGTCAGGAAATACTCGAATGAGTTTATGAATATCGGCGTTGATGCAGCTGCTTTGGGTATGTCAAATACAGTTGTGGCCTCCACTAACGATGTCAATTCAGGCTATTGGAATCCTGCGGGACTACTTCATCTGGAAGACCATCAGGTATCGTTAATGCATGCCAATTACTTTGCCAATATTGCCCAATACGACTACATCGCTTATGCCAGCCCTTTAGACGATAGAAGCGCTTGGGGAATTTCGTTAATTCGTTTTGGCGTGGATGATATTTTGAATACCACGGAATTAATCGACAGTCAAGGCAATATCGACTACAACCGAATCAGTCTTTTTTCAACAGCTGATTATGGCTTCACCTTTTCATATGCCCGAGAACTCCCAGTTCCCGGATTTCAATACGGCGTAAATGCCAAAATCATAAGGCGAATCATCGGAAAGTTTGCCAGCTCTTGGGGATTTGGTTTTGATGTAGGATTACAATTCGAAAAAAACAACTGGCAATTTGGATTAATGCTACGCGATATAACCACTACTTACAATGTATGGAATATCGACGAAGAGGAATATAAAAAAATCGCTAACGCCATACCCGGAGAAAATCAGGAACTACCGGAAAACACAGAGATTACGGCCCCAAAAGCCCAATTGGGTATCTCTAAAAAGTTTATCATCAGGTATGACTACAGTATTTTGGCTGCAGCTAATATGAATATGCGATTTACCAAAACGAATGACCTAATCTCAACTGATTTTGTAAGTATCGATCCGGCAATAGGATTGGAATTTGGTTATACTGATTTGGTTTTTGTACGTGCAGGAGTGGGTAATTTTCAAAATGTACAACAGCTGGACAGCACCGAAAAAATAGGATTTCAGCCTAATATTGGATTGGGATTCAAATACAAAGGCATACAGATTGATTATGCACTGACTGATTTGAGCGACCAAAGTACAGCTTTGTATTCCAACATTTTTTCGGTTAAAGTAGATTTGGGAATGTTTAGAAATTAATTTAAAAACAACAATATCATTGCAAATGAATATATCTTCTTTAAAAAAAATAGTTCTTTTCATACTCTTGCTTTCAACTACAAACTATAGTTTCGGACAAAGCATTCAATTATCAAAAAAAACACAGGTCAGTGTACTTACTTGCGGAACGGGTAACGAATCGTATTCTCTTTTTGGACACACTGCGATTCGGGTACGCGATACAGTCAACGCTATTGATGTGGTGTACAATTATGGTGCTTTTGATTTTAACACCCCAAATTTCGTCATGAAATTCATAAAAGGAGACTTACAGTATTTTGCCGTAACGCACTCCTATCCTGATTTCATTAATCAATACCAATATGAAAAAAGATCCATTTATGAGCAGGAATTAAATATTCCTTCAACGCTGAAACAACAATTATTTGACAACCTGAATAGCTCTTTAGCTTCAGGGGAAAGCCATTACACTTATAAATTTATTGACAAAAACTGCACGTCAATGGTGGTCGATATCATCAATAAAACACTAGACACAGTCGCAATTGTTAAAAATTCAGATACTGATATCACCTACAGAACTATACTGTATCCTTATTTTGACAATCACTTTTACGAAAAATTAGGAACGAGCATTATCTTCGGTAAAAAAGTGGATGGATTGGGAACACAAATTTTTTTGCCTTTCGAATTACAAAAAAGTCTAAAAAAAGTTTCTTTTCAGAATCAGCCGCTGGCTCCCGAAAACAAAACCATAATCGAATTCGAAAAAGAAGCTCCTGACTCTTGGTGGAATAACAGCTACACGTATATACTACTTCTGGGGTTTGTGGTCTTGATAAATAAAAAAAGTGTCAATCTGTTTTACCTTAGTATGATGGGAATAGTAGGGCTATTCTTCCTCTTTGTGGGATTTTATTCGCTTCATAAAGAATTAGGCTACAATTATAATATGTTGTTGTTTAACCCATCCCTATTAGGGCTGCTTTATTTTTATGTAACAAAAAACAAAAAAGGAATTTACAATCTGGCAGCATTCAATATCCTGTTGGTACTTGTTTACCTGATCATTCTAATCAATAAAGCCCATTTGTTTATTGTACTGCCTTTGGCAATTGCAAATGGAATTATTTTAGTCCGACTGGCCATTCAAAATAAAAAACGCATACCAATCATCATTTAAAAATACATCTTTAAATTAGAAATAATAAAAAGAATAGCTACTGCCCTCTATAAAACAATACGGTCGTAATCGTTTTAAAAGCAATGTTCAAATCGAGGAAAATACTTCTGTGTTTGATATAATACAGGTCGTATTGTAGTTTGATCAAGCTGTCATCAATCGTCACACCATAGGTATAATTAACTTGTGCCCAACCGGTAAGACCTGGTTTTATAATGTGCCTAGTTTCATAAAAAGGCATTATTTCAGCGATTTCTTTGACAAAAAAAGGGCGCTCAGGACGAGGGCCTATTACCGCCATATCCCCTTTTAAAATATTTAAAAATTGAGGAAATTCATCAATTCTGGTTTTTCTTAAAAATTTTCCGAATACCGTTACCCTCGAGTCGTTTGTAGTGGTAAAAACAGCACCGTTTGATTCGGCATTGCTAATCATGGTTCTGAATTTTAAAATTTCAAACACCACGCCGTCTTTGCCAACACGTTCTTGGGTATAAAACAACTTCCCTCGATTCCCTATTGCATTTCCAATTACTATCAATGGAAATAAGAGCAAACCAACAGCCAATCCAAGTAGCGAAGTGCTTATTTCAAAAAACCTGACACTTAACAAATATAACTTATTGTGATTGCTTCTGCTAAAGGGGAAAAATCGGTAAAAATCTCTCGACATATAGTGTACCGGAATACGTTGCGTTTTACTTTCATACACTTGGGTATACTCCCGGATGATACTCCCGGACTCCAGTAAGCGAAGCAATTGCTGATATAATTCTGTAGTAATTCCTTCTGTTTTTTGGGAGGCAATCACAATTTCGGATATGGAATTTTCTTTCACAAAGGAAAACAACTCATCCCTCTTTATGTTGGGCACATAGTGGTATTCTGCCATTTCATCTTCGGTAGCATCTGCATTGACAAACGCAACTATTTTATAATGCGGATCAATATGCTCTAATCCAGAAATTAACTCCTGTACTTGTTCTTTATCACAGATCAAAACGGCATGCTGAAGAAACCGATTAGAAGCTAAAAATGCTACATAAAACATCCTCCATAAAAACAAGGCCATAAATACAACCAGATAAAACAAGAGGATTTCGATTCTTTTCGTTGGCAATTCCGGAGAAAAAAAAGGCGTTAACAAATATACCAAAACGGTTGTTGATGCAGTAAGAATAGTACTTCGCAGCACCTGAAATTGATTGCTGGCAACCTGAAGGTTATACATTTCAAATATGACCCCAAAAAGGTTAAGATAAACACCCAAAACAATGATACAATAGAGATTAGTGGTGGAGATGGTGAAATAATCAAAACCAAACACGTTACCCACTAGGAACAAAGCACCCAAAACAAAAAAAACATCAAAGAAACGAAGAATCATCTTCCGCTCCGATATTTCAAAATGCATTTTATCTACTGAAAACATTGCTGGTATTTAGGATTATGGGTGCAATTTAGTGCTTTTACAACGAAGTAAATTTAAGAAATGTTAATTTTTTTAACAAAATTCTCTTTTTAACGAAGTAATTTATTTAATAGTGACGAATTAGTACTAAAATGAGAACCTTGAATTTTCGACTCTCTTTAGGGTCGGGGTAAAACGAAAATCGTATGCCCTTGTTGTATAAAAATGTATCGAGAATCCGATACATTTTTGGCTGTATCAATCCTATTTCAATTAAAAAAGGTTGTAAAATACGCGTACTTTACAACCTTTTTTATACAACATATTAAAAAAGTATGGCTACTTGTCTAATAATTCAAACGAAGAATTCATACTTTTAAACTCCGGTACAATTTTTTTCATTTTCGATACAATATCGTCATTGTCAAAGTAATTGGCAACCCCTATAAGCTCCTCAATATCGGTATTCAGCGTTTCAAATTCATCTAGAATTTCTTCTGCAATCATAATTTTATCATGATAAGTAGGCAATGTTTTTGACGTATCGTTAAGCAACTCCTCGTATAATTTCTCTCCCGGTCGCAATCCGACAATTTGTATTTTGATCTCTTTATCGGGGATAAATCCCGCCAATTTAATCATCTTTTTGGCCAAGTCAATAATTTTAACGGGTTTCCCCATATCAAAAATATAAATCTCCCCCCCATTACCCATCGCTCCAGCCTCCAAAACCAATTGACAAGCCTCTGGTATCGTCATAAAATACCGGATAATATCAGGATGCGTAATGGTAACCGGCCCCCCATTGGCAATTTGTTTAGTAAACAAAGGAACTACAGAACCATTGGAACCTAAAACATTTCCAAAACGGGTGGTAATAAATTTTGTGGCATTTTTTTCCCCGTCATTCTTATTTTTTAATTGCAGGGATTGCACATACTTTTCAGCTATTCTTTTGCTGGCTCCCATTACATTACTGGGGTTTACCGCTTTATCAGTAGACACCATAACAAATTTCTTGACCTTATACAAGCAAGACAAATCAGCAAGATTTTTAGTCCCCTCTATATTGGTAAGAATAGCCTGAGAAGGATTTTCTTCCATCAAAGGTACATGTTTATAGGCTGCAGCATGAAAAACCACTTGGGGTTGATGCATCTTAAAAACCCTATCCATAGCGACTTTATTTCTTACATCGGCAATAACGTTAAGAATCTTTGAATTGGAATCCAAATTTTGCATTTCTAAACAAAGATGATGCAATGGTGTTTCTGCCTGATCTAAAATAATGACAGTTTTAGGATTAAAACCCAATACCTGACGTACTATTTCACTCCCGATAGACCCTGCGGCACCGGTAATCAAAATAGTTTTATCTTTAAGCTGCTTGGAGATTGATTTATTGTCTAATACAATAGGCTTTCTTTCCAATAAATCTTCAATTTGAATGCTTTTTACTTTTTGGGAAATCTCCTTCTGATTTTCCCAATCGGAAATCAATGGCACTGTATATACCGTATAATTGAATTCTAAACATTGGTCCACAATGATTAATCGCTCCTCTTTGGACAAACTCTTATCGGCGATAATAACGGCTTGGGCATTAACGGAACGCATTAATGGCGGTAATTTTTTCTTCTTCACCAATATCGGTAAATCCAACATTCGTTTGGTCGCATTTTGGTTGTTTTTATCAACAAATCCGACAATTTTAAATCGGGAAGGCGTTTCTACTTTTAAGGCATTGGCAACCGATATGGCATTGGCATCCGTACCGTAAATGATGGTTCTGATTAATTTATTCGTTCCTTGTTCGGAAAAATAAAGCTCAAAAGTTTGCTTGATTATAACGCGATATAAAAATAACCCACAAAAAGAAAGTACAATATTGATGAAAAAAGCAGTATTTAAAAATGCTTTCTGTCCATACAGTAACTCGTAACCAAAATTAAAAAAAAGAAATAAGATAAGTACAGCCACTTGTGAAAACAAAAGCTTAATTGCATCAATATAGGAAGAGTGACGGATAATTCCGGAATACGTTCTAAACAACCAGAAAAAGAAAATATTCACCCCAAATAAAGCCGCTATGAATCTGAAATTATAGGGCGTAATGATGTACTCTAATCCAGTCCCTTTAAATATTAGAATAGTAAAAAAAAAGGATAGTACTAAAACCGAAAAATCTATCATAATAATAATCCATCTGGGAAGATAGCGCAAATTATGAATACTGAATTTCAAGTTTTCTCTTGAAAAAAAATCAGAGTCTACCAGCGATGAACCAGAATTTTTAGTATCACTCAAAATAAGATTTTTTAAAGATTATTACTTTTCATTAAACAAAAATACCACTTAATAAATAGAAAAAACGAAACAAGTCAGTTTAATTTTAAAGTTAATTATACAAAAAAAGAGGAATTAACTCCTCTAAAAATTTTCAAAATTTATATTTCTTCAGAAACTAGTACTTTTTTATTTTCTAAATAATTGCAAAACAACAGATTTGATGCGACTACAATCTTTAGTAGTCAGATTAGAACCGGAAGGCAAACAAAGCCCCGTATTAAAAAGGGTTTGGGCAATAGCAGAGCCATAATAAGTGTAGTTGCAAAAAACCGGTTGCAAGTGCATCGGTTTCCACAAAGGCCTGGATTCAATATTTTCTTCTTCCAATGCCAATCTTAAAGTTTCTCTCGTGATTCCATTGGTTACTAACGGGTTTATTAGAATAGTAGTCAACCAATAATTTGTAAAATAATTCGCATTGGGTACTTCAAAAACAGTAACACCTTCGATGTCCCTGAATAACTCCAAATAAAATTCATGCATCCTTCTTCTCGAACTAATATGGGAATCCAATACTTCCATTTGTCCACGACCAATACCCGCACTGATATTACTCATTCTATAATTATATCCTATTTCACTATGCTGATAATGTGGCGCAACATCTCTGGCTTGTGTTGCCAAAAAAATTGCGCGTTCTTTTAGTGCTGCGGAAGGAGTTATAATCGCCCCACCTCCAGAGGTAGTTATGATTTTACTGCCATTAAAAGAAAAAACACCAATGTCACCAAAAGTACCACATTTTTGTCCTTTGTAGGCACTTCCCAAAGCTTCGGCACTGTCCTCAAGAATGGGGATGGAATATTTATCAGCCACCGTCCTTATTTCATCTATTCTATACGGAATTCCATATAAATGAACCGCTAGTATTGCTTTGGGCTTCTTTTCTTTTGCAATTAGGTCAACTATAGCTTCTTCGAGTACAATCGGACATAAATTCCATGTTTCGGATTCACTGTCAATAAACACAGGAGTTGCTCCCAAATATAAAATAGGATTGGCTGAAGCTGAAAAAGTCATACTCTGACAAATTACGGTGTCTCCTGCCTGAACTCCTAAAAGGATTAATCCCAAATGAATGGCTGCCGTACCAGAGTTTAAAACAGCAACATGATGCGAACCTAAATACGTTTCTAAATCGCGTTCAAAACAATCTATGTTTAATCCTACCGGAGCAATCCAATTCGAATCAAATGCTTCTTGTACGTATTTCATTTCACTGCCTCCCATGTGAGGAGCCGAAAGCCAAATTTTGTTTTTATGCATCCGCTAAAAAATTAAAGAAACACAGAAAATGTATGAAGCTAAATTAAGAAAAATTTCACTGTAATATTCCCGTAGCATTATAGTATTACTGCATTATTTCTTTCCAAAAAAAGTAACCCAAACGGTCTTCAAAATAATTACGATATCTCCCCAAAAACTTTGATTATAATAATAGTCTAAATTCAGTTGTACTTTATCCGGAAAAATAACACTGTCATTGTAAATAGCCGGTGACACATGCCTTTCTAACAGATATTCCTCTTTCCTGTATTTTAAAGACGCTAGACTGGTCAATCCAGGTTTTAATTCCAATATTTTTCGACTTTCCCCTTCTAATAAATCGTAATAACCCGGTAAATCTGGTCTTGGACCTACTATGCTCATCTCTCCTTTTAAAATAATAAAGAGTTGAGGCAACTCATCTAATTTATAATCACGAAGCACTTTGCCTATTTTGGAAATACGGGTTTCTTCCGAAGACGATGAAATTTGAATGGTACGGAGTTTATATATCTTAAATTTCTTACCAAATTGACCAATACGCTCTTGGATGAAGATTCCATTCGTACGCGTATCCATAACTGCCAGCAGCCAGGAAATCAATACAACCCAAAAAAATAAGAGAAGTGTGAAGAGGGAGAAAATAATATCAAAAAAACGCTTTGTCATACTTTTGAAGTATTTCATTCTTGATAAAAATACAAGTAAAAAACGGATTAAGAATTCCCGAGAACCATTTTACGAGTAACAAATTTTCGAACAAGTAAATAAACAAAAGTCAGTAGCAGTAAAAATCCACCCATAAAAAATAGGGTTAAATACCCATTGGTATCCATATAAATAACCAATCCGTTTATTCCTAATTGAAACCCTGCATAAATAAAGGCAACTAAAATATGGGAATAGTCCATTTCATTGGCCAGATATTGATATAAATGGGAACGGTGCGCCTGAAATATATTTTCTTTTTTAAGTAATCGATTGATGATGGTGATGATGGCATCTATTCCATAAACAGAAAAGAAAAGAAGATACCCCAGTTGTCCTGAGTCCATAATGGTTTTCACCATAAAATACCCTAAAAAAAGTGCCATACTGATACTGCCGACATCACCCGCAAAAGTTTTTGCTCTTTTACGGACATTAAATATCCCAAAAGCAAAACAAGACAATCCCATAGTAATTAGTAACGGTAAACTGGCTTCGTTGATCGATAAAAAAGAAAAACTGACGATAGCCGTTAAGGCGTATAAAACGGTGATCCCGTTAATACCATCCATGAAATTAAAAGCGTTTACCCAGCCTATCAGTAATACAAATACAATCGGAAGCAACCACAAAGGCTCTTTAAACAAACTTAACTCATAAAAGACTAAGCCAACGGCAATGACATGTGATACAAATCGGGGCAACTGGGATAATGGCTTGATATCGTCTACAAAACTAACCACGGCAACCAATACCACAGCAAATGTAACAGGCCAGGTAACGTATCCCAATAAAAAAGCAATACTAATCGCTATTGGAAAAATAATCCCGCCGCCTCGTAAAGTAATAGAAGTGTGGGATGACCTGCTATTGGGCTTATCGATGATATTGTATCTATCCGCTATTTTAAAATAAATAAGTTCAATACCAACCAATAAAACAAATAATGCAATGTTGATCATATTTTGAGTTGTTTGTTTTTAGTTTCTGTTTTTTTTTGACTGGTTCAGCGTATCGAGAAGCGGGTTAATAATTGCTACTGTTGTTCGATTGGCAGATTCGTCCCCCCTCTTAAGAGAATCTGTCTCGTTTTTAATACGGGAACTCGTTTTTGAAAACATAAAATTACGAGATCATATTCCCCTCTTGAGAGGGGCTAGGGGTGTGTAAAGCTGTTAACCGAAAACTGACGATTACAACTTATGCTTCAGTAACCCTAAAAGATACTCTCCATAACCCGATTTTTTCAAAGGGGCTGCCAATTCCTGAAGTTGCTGCTCTGTAATGAAACCCTGTCTCCAGGCAATTTCCTCGATGCAACCTACTTTCAGTCCTTGACGCTCTTCAATAACCTGAACAAATTGTCCTGCCTGCATCAAGCTATTAAAAGTTCCGGTGTCCAACCAAGCCGTTCCTCTGCTTAAAATACCCACTTTCAAAGCTCCTTTTTCCAGGTACACTTTGTTCACATCGGTGATTTCATATTCTCCACGAGCACTTGGCTTAATATTTTTTGCAATTTCGACTACGGAATTATCATAAAAATACAAACCGGGTACGGCATAATTTGATTTGGGCTCCAATGGTTTTTCCTCAATAGAAAGTGCTTTAAAATTAGCATCAAACTCAACTACACCATAGCGCTCGGGATCCGAAACGTGGTAGGCAAAAACAACCCCTCCTTCCGGATTGGTATTGGATTGCAGCAACTCATCCATATTGGAACCAAAGAAAATATTATCCCCTAAAACCAACGCTACGCTGTCTTTTCCTATGAACTCTTCACCAATTACAAAAGCTTGTGCCAAACCATTAGGAATAGCCTGTTCTGCATAACTGAATTGACAGCCAATTGATGATCCGTCTCCTAATAATTTCTTAAAATTAGGCAAGTCATGTGGTGTTGAAATAATTAATATTTCATGAATCCCTGCCATCATTAAAGTGGACAAGGGATAATAAATCATGGGTTTGTCATACACCGGCATCATTTGTTTGCTCATGGCAAGCGTTAAAGGATGCAAACGGGTTCCAGAACCTCCTGCTAATATAATTCCTTTCATAATTGTACTAATTTTACGAATTAATTCGAATTTTTCAAATTAATCATTCTTTTATAAGTTAATGAGGGTGTGCCGAAATTAATCAACATACCCAATTCCAGATTTGTACATTTTAAATAATTGGTCAACTGCGTATAAAATGTGACAGGTATTTGTGACACAGCTTTTATTTCGATAATGATAGTATCATAACAAACAAAGTCTGCTCTATATTGTTTTTTCATAAGCTGTTTATCGTAATATAACGACAACTTTACTTGTCTTTTAAACGGGATTTTCTGAATGTGAAATTCTTTTTCTAATGCTTCTTCGTAGACCGCCTCTAAGAACCCTGCTCCTAATGTCCGATGCACTTTCATACAAGCGCCAATTATAGCAAAGCTTTCTTCTTTATAAAGTATTTTATTGGTAGCATCCATTCATGAAATTCGAATTAATTCGAGTTAATTTGCGTATTGCTTCTCATAATACGTAGCATATTCCCCGGAAGTAATATTATTCAACCAGGTTTGATTTTCTAAGTACCAATTTACGGTTCGTTCCAACCCTTGCTCAAAAGTAACCGATGGCTTCCATCCCAACTCTTTATTTATCTTAGAGGCGTCAATAGCATAGCGCAAATCATGTCCCGGACGGTCCTTCACATAAGCAATCAATTGCTCTGATGTTCCCGCCGCTCTTCCTAATTTCTCATCCATTATTTTGCAAAGCAATTTAACTAAATCTATGTTTTGCCATTCATTAAAGCCACCAATATTATACGTATCGTGGTTGACCCCTTCATGAAAAACCAAATCAATCGCTACCGCATGATCTTCTACAAACAGCCAGTCACGGGTGTATTTTCCATCACCATAAACAGGTAAAGGCTTATTTTGAATAATGTTATTAATGAACAATGGGATCAATTTTTCAGGAAAATGAAAAGGGCCATAATTATTGGAACAATTGGTCAATACATAAGGCAAACCATAGGTTTCTCCATAGGCACGAACAAAATGATCCGAACTGGCTTTTGAGGCAGAGTAAGGAGAATTAGGATCATAGGCTGTGGTCTCTGTAAACAATCCTTCGGCACCTAAACTACCATAAACCTCATCGGTACTGATATGGTAAAAACGTTTGCCTTCATAATTGCCCTGCCAGGTCGCCTTAGCCGCATTCAATAAATTCATGGTTCCTATCACGTTTGTTTTCACAAAAGATAATGGATCTGTTATCGAACGGTCCACATGTGATTCGGCCGCTAAATGCAAAACACCCTCAAATTCATGCTCCGCAAATAACTGATCAATAAATGGAGCATCAACGATATCTCCTTTTATAAAAGTATAATTAGGCTCATTTTCAATATCAATGATATTTTCTAGATTCCCTGCATAAGTGAGTGCATCTAAATTAAAAATTTGATACTGCGGATACTTCTTCACGAAACGTCTTACTACGTGAGAACCAATAAAGCCAGCCCCACCGGTAATTAATATTTTTTTCATTTTTTTAGATTTTTAGATTTTTAGATTCGATTTATTTTATTTATCAACAAAACTTCCCGAAATTCATTTTTTGTTTGCCCCAAAACCCTAAAGGGGCAAAAAATAAATTACAGAAGACGCTTATCTTATGTAAAATAGAAGTTCTGGATTTTCGGCTCCCTTTAGGGGCTGGGCAAACCGAAAATGATATCATTTAGACATTCTTTCAAACTTTCCTTATAATCTGGGACACGAACTCCATAGACTTTTTTAATTTTTGTTTTATCCAATAAAGAAAAGGCAGGACGCTTTGCAGGTGTAGGATAAGCCGATGATGGAATACCATTTACTTCACAAGTATAACCTCCAACTTCCTGGATAGCCAAAACAAATTCGTACCAGCTGATTTCGCCTTCATTCGAATAGTTGTATATACCCGGAATCCACTCTTTTGCTGTTACTATGGTCATTATGGCCTGCGCTAAATCGGCGGCATAGGTTGGGGATCCGATCTGATCGTTGACCACCCCAATGCTTTCGCGTTCCTGAAGCAAACGTTGCATGGTTTTAACAAAATTATTTCCAAACCTGCTATACACCCAGGAGGTCCTGATAACAATAGCATTAGAATCTGCTTTTAAACAAGCCAAATCACCGGCTCTTTTACTGGCGCCATAAACATTAACAGGTTGCGTCAGCGCTTCTTCGGTTAAGGCAACAGCTGATGTTCCGTCAAAAACATAATCGGTAGAAATATGAATGAGTTTTCCAGCGTGCTCTTTGGTATATTGAGCAATAATAGCCACCGCCAAATGATTGACAAGGTCTGCTGATTCCGGTTCGCTTTCTGCTTTATCAACGGCAGTGTAAGCCCCACAATTTAATATAAAATCGGGACGTATCGTTTCTAATTGGCTTTGCAACACCGACAAATTGTCTAGTGTAACCTGTGTTCGATCTGCAAAAACCCATTCAAATTGAGAATAGGTACTGGACAACACCTTTAATTCCGAACCCAATTGTCCGGTTGCCCCTGTTACTAAAATTTTTTTCATGCTATTCAAAGGTCCAGTCGATTTGGTCAAAAGTAGGCAATATCAAATCCTTTTCAGAAACAATAATTTCTTTAGGGTCTAACTGCCAATCAATGGCTAAAGTAGGATCATCGTAACGAACCCCTCTTTCACTCTCTTTGTGATACAATTGATCCACTTTATAAAGTACGGATGCGGTTTCACTCAAAACTGAAAAGCCATGGGCAAACCCGTGAGGAACCATCAATTGTTTTTTATTGTCTGCACTTAGAACAACACTAAAATGTTGTCCGTAAGTAGCTGAATTTTTACGTAAGTCTACTGCAACATCCAAAATCTCCCCTTCTAATACCCGCACCAATTTAGCTTGAGCAAAAGGATTGATCTGCAAATGCAGTCCACGGATTACGCCCCTTTTAGAGAACGATTGGTTGTCTTGTATAAACTGATATTCAATCCCATTTTCCAAAAATTTAGCCTGATTATACGCTTCGAAAAAATACCCACGGCTGTCTTCAAAAACGGTAGGTGTTATAATTACTAAATCTGCTATAGCTGTCTTTTCAATGGTCATTGTGTCTTTTATTTTTTTAATACTAACTCTATTTGTGCCTGTTCTGTATTTCGCACGCTACAAAAAACAGGATTATTATTTAGTCTGGCAAACAATACTGTTTTATTTTTTAAACGAATCAAATGTTTTTAGCAAACCTTCTTTTGATCCTATGGGCAACGGCTTCCCTATCGCCGCTACTAATTTTTGATTACTGACTACATAATTCTCGGTCAGTTTTTGTAACCGTTCCGAATTGAGAGGTAAGGGCAAATGGTCTCCTAATTTTGCGCACGCCTGAATCCAGGAAGACGGGATATTAAAAATCCTGTTTTTCTTGCCTAAACTGCTGCCCAACAATTGGATCAGCTCATTTGTCGCTAATGGTTTATCATCGGAAACCTGATACGCCCCAGAGGGTATCCCGCTATTTTCTACCAGTTCTTTTATTACAAAACAAAGATTTTCGACACTCAGGAACGAACGCTCATTTTTGAAATCCCCCAACGGCCATGGCAGTCCTTTGGAAACCAACTGATACAATACATTCAAATTTCCTTTATTCCCGGGTCCATGTATCATGCAGGGTCTTAAGATATAAACTCTTTTTCCTAAGGGCAATTCCTGAGACAAAATATATTGTTCTGCCCGCTGTTTGGCTATGCCGTAATGGGTTTTGGGATCAGGAACAGCATCTTCCGTTAATACGCCATGCGCAGTATCGGCAACAGCTTTCACCGTACTCATAAAGATAAAAACGGCAGCTTCAGATCGTAAGAAAGCGTCAAACAGCTGTTTGGTCAATTCAAAATTAGCTTCGTAATAAGCTGTCGGACTGGATACTTTTTTTAAATCGTGTGCTTTGCCGGCCAAATGAATAATAGCATCCGCTTTCAAATCAAATTGTTGCTCCGCTACATAACGCACACTCATAGCATAGACATCATGTGCATCTTTCAAATACTCCTGAAGATTAGTCCCTACAAATCCAGAGGCTCCTGTAATAATTATTTTCATTTACTTAAATTGAGACAAAGCGTCTTTATTAATTTTCTTTCTATCAGAATCAAAAAACCACCCCCATTTGTTAAAATAAGTAATTGCCGAATTTACAAATATTTTAAAAAGCTTATTACTCTTATTAGCCCCAGAATCATATCCATGAAAGACAGAAACTAAGGGGAAATAAATTGTTTTATATTCTTGGTGCATTCTTCTGGATAAATCCCAATCTTCAAAATACATAAAATACGCATCATCATAGGGTCCCACTTTATTGATAGCTTCCAAATTTAACAACGTAAAACATCCAGAAAGGACCGGAGCATTATAAATTGCTTCACTAGACACTTGACGGAGTTCATATTTATTGATAAATTTTTGATAAGCCTTTGCCGGCTTTTTAATTTTACGGAATAAAATACTAAAAGGATTTGGCAATAACTTAGGTAAATTCTGAACAGTACCATCTAAATTTAATATTTGAGGCATCATCATTCCAATAGATGAATCATTTTTCATGTATTCAACCATCGGAGATATAACATCTTTATCAAAATAGATATCCGGATTAACTATAAAATGATATTTAGAACCAAATGCTACAGCTTTCTGAATAGCAATATTGTGTGCTGCTCCAAATCCTGGATTAGATGGATTGTGGAAATATTCAATTCTGGCATCTGTTACCAATGCTTTTAATTCATCTGTTGGAGAATTGTCAACTAGATACAATTTTATATTCAAATAGCTGTTCAGTAAAGAATTTATCGCTTCACTTAACATATTTATGTCATTTTTGTATAAAACTATACATGATGTTATTTTAATTAGCAAAATAGTTTGTGTATGTTATTAATTTATAAATTATTCAGACTCCTAAATATTAGAAACTTGGCCTGTTAAAAACAGTTTTGATATAATAGCATATAGTTCTCTGCCATTTTATCATTACTATATTTTTCATTAATTGTATCGTATAAATATTGGGAAAACAAAAACCTATTTTCATAGCAAATCTGAATTGATTTAGATAAAGAGTCTATATTATCCAGTTCAAAGAAAGAAACCTCCTTTTCACTAAATAACTCTCTAAAGATTGGTATATCAGAACAAACAACAGGTAACTTATTTAATCCGGCTTCTAACAATCCCAATGGAAACCCCTCCGAATAGGAAGACATGACATATATATCAAAATATTTCAAATAGGAAACTGCGTTATGTTTATAGCCCAAGAAAAAACACCTTTCACTCACGTGACATTCATCAGCCAATGCTTTTAAATTTAACAACTCTTGTCCATCGCCTACTATGACTAAAGCAAATTCTTTTAAAAAAACAAGACTTCTAATGATTTGATCAATTCCTTTTCGTTTTGTCAATAGACAATGACTTCCTATGATTTTATACTTTGATTTAGTTTCATACAAAAGTTTTAAATCAGCGTCTGAAGTAATGTCTGTATTTTCTGTTTTTACATTTCTACCGTTGTATATCGTTTTTAAATTAAGTTTTATCTTCTTGCTATAATAATCCTTCATTACATTAGTCAGGGTAACCACTACATCATGTTTCTTTAAAAATCTAAGCCATAATTTCTCAAAAACAAACGCAACAAAACTGCTATAATTCCCTTTCAAGTTATCATAAATATTCTGATGTAACGTAGACACAAATAACGTCTTGTTATGTGTTTTTTTTCTATGAAACCAAATGTAAAAATCAGGCCTAAGCATATGACTGTGTACAACGTCATATTTGTCAAAATCTATTTTATCAAAAAAGGATATTTTATATAGATTACAATCGATAGAAAGCTCTCTAATATCATCAAAATAATAGACATCTATTAAATCAACTTTATCCTTTATACTATCAATAATATCTTTTGCTACTACAATAGGACCTTGATTCACTAATCTAGGCAGAATGAATGCTATTTTCATTTTTTTTAATTTAAACTAAAAGAAACACTGTTAAAAAGAACACCCTTATCTGAAAATAGCATTATACAATAAAAAACTACAAGAATCCAAGCTAAAACTTTATTAAAACGTACAACCGACAATAGTAAAACTGGTATTACAATTGGCTCTCCTATAGAAAAAAAAGTCCCCAATCGACTAGCTATAATCGCAAAATTATTAAAAGTTGCCAACCAAGTAGCAGATAAAATGCTAAGTGTGGTCATTGCATCATAATATGGAACTCTGTTTCTTAATTTAGCTGCAAATACAATTAATAAAACAGCTAAAACAATATTTTTTATTAAAACGGGATTCAATAAAGTCAAAGAAGTAAAATAGTTTGAATCTAGCATGTATGCAGAAATTATTGGAATATTTAAAATACTCGAAAAAATAAATGTTAATACGGTCGCTGACAAAAACAATCCTAACACTATACCCAATCCCAGAAGAAAAATCTGTCTCTTCACATTATTTACAACTAAACCATGTACAAAATAGGCAATAATTAATATCAAAGCTGCAATATGAAAACAGGAAGCAATCAGGATGATTTTAAAAAATTTCCAAAATTTTCTATTTTCTATATGAGGTATGCTGTACAAAGTAATTGAAGCAGCTAAACCACTCCGAATTATAATTAAATCTTTTAGCAAAAAAGTATGAGAAAAATAGATCAGTAAACTTATAATAATATAGGGAGAATACTTCAAATAGTACTTTATTGATATTCCTACAGATATCAACCCTATAAACAGAAAAGCAAACCTATATCCTAATCCTAAACTTTTAATCAATGAACAAATAAACAGATATCCCACTTCCCCATAAATACCACTAATGGAGGTAAATGTAAAATTCCATAACATAGGAACCTTATTAAACACATCAATATATCCCGAATCATCAGGATTTAGTAAATCGGGAACCCCAGTTTTCAAACCAGTCAGAAGGACCATCAGAAGGCCAATAATAAGAACAATAAAAAACTTAAAATACTTTGGAAACTGAACTATGTCAAAAAAACTAAATAGAATTAGAATACAAAGTATAACTGTAAGTACGAACATATTATTTTTATAATTTCAAATTTTAATGCATAAATTAAAAGGACTAATAATATATGTTCAATTAATATTGGATTGAATTTGCTTATTTAATTTCCATTACCATAAAACTTCATTTCTAAATTGGCACGACACAGCAACAAGCTTCTATCCATTTTAATTAAACCATCACCATTATTCCTTCTTACAGATAGAATGTACATTAGAGTACTATTTTTGCCATACATTAATATATTTTTGTGCTACTTTTTCTGCGGCGTGATATTTTTCAACAAAATTCCTAGAATCATAACCAAAATCTTTAATCTCATTCCTTTTTTCAAGAACAGCAATTAGTTCTTCATAGACTTGATTCACGTCAGGTTGAATATTTATAATCGGACAATCTTCTTTTCTAATTCCTAATTCCTCAAGTGCCTCTGGTTCTGACCCCGACATAACTACTTTCCCTTTAGCCAATCCATACAAAGCATTCATTCCGTATGAATATCCCTTACATTGATCCAAAATAACATTTGCACTATCTAAAACAGACAAATAATCATTTTGACTCATGTTACCCGCGATAGTAATTTTCACATCATTTGGATATTTATATTGTAATTTCTCCAATGCGCTTTGAATAATTGGAGTACCCTTAAAAAAAGGTCTATTCAAACCATGAAAAAAATGTACTTTGTTTCCAATACGATTTTCATTATAAACGATATTATCCGTTTCTATTGGTAAAGGAATGGTTGGTTCAATATTTGGATACTTTTTATAACCTATAGCATACTCTAACATAACAGGTATTATACCATCTACTTTTTCAACAAAAGTATTATGAATATTAACATAGGTCTTATTACAAAGAGGAATATGATCAACACCATCATTTTCAATTGATAAATAAGGGTGATAATTAAATTTTGATAAATTTTGATAAAAAACGGGGTCATCTCCACAAGCAGATAAATAATTCCTTTCACTAAAAGTAAATAATCGCTTAAAAAGAAATTTATTAACCAAACAAGGAGCTAGTGGATTAGAATTTATAAATTGGGTAACATCAAAACCTTTAAAATCATTAATTTTCAGGAAAGGCGTAATTAATCTATCAATTTTACCAAATAATTTTGTGGAAGAAGACCCAAGTGATATATCAGACGCTAATTTCTTAAATGAATCACCACTGGATGCAACTTTTACAGTATGTCCCAGTTTCTCTAATCCAACCTTTAAGTTATTATGCAAACCACTGTATTCTCCAAATAACAATATATTCATATATGTAATACTTACTGACTTTTATTAAAAAGTAATTTTTTAAAAACGAATAACATAAACAAAAAATAAAAGAAGTAGGTCATCGCAAAAGACATAACTGCACCTTCCAATTGAAACTTTTCAACAAATAGATACCCCAATCCTACGTAGCCAAAGCTAAACACTATTTCTGAAAATATATACATTTTAGTCATGGCTTTAGCTAGCATAAGATATGCTAAAATCCATGATGTCATTTTAAAAAAATCTCCAATCAATTGCCAATAAAACAATTGTCCCATTGCTATAAAATCAGATGTAAACAAAA
Organism: Flavobacterium melibiosi; assembly: GCF_048158545.1. Lineage (NCBI taxonomy): Bacteria > Pseudomonadati > Bacteroidota > Flavobacteriia > Flavobacteriales > Flavobacteriaceae > Flavobacterium > Flavobacterium melibiosi. The sequence goes on from NZ_JBLNKU010000008.1 coordinate 51,315, forward strand.
GTTTAATTAAAATAAATCTAAAAAAGTAAATCCCTAAACAACTTAACAACAAGAAAGGAACTATCAATTTGAATCCTTTCATAATCTCACTACGTAGTCCACTGTCTGTTTTTATTGAGGATAATTTTGGTAAAAAATAAGTGGAAAGCGATGTGGTTATAATCATTAAGTATGCATCCGAAATCCGCATCATGCCCTGCCAATAGCCCGCTTGATCGATCCCAAATTTAGTTATTAAAATATTTCTAAATAAAATTTGTGAAACAGGTAAAGTCAAAGCTGAAACAATTGCCATCAAGCTATAATGACTTAACTTAGTTGCTTTTGATTTATCAAAAATTTTATTAAAATATTCCCATGAAAACCAAGGGCTTTTAATCAGTAATCCTGCTGTAATAAAAAAAACAATAGACTGGGCTAAAACCATTGCATACAAGGCTCCTTGAATTTCATAAAAATAAACCAATGCTACAGTAAAAACAAGCCCTATAATACTCCCAAGAGTATTGACAATCGTATAAGTACTTATTTGTTTTTTCCCATTTAGAATAGAAATTAACAATGTATTTAAAGCATAGAAAACAACAGTAAAGCCTAAAATTCTAATTGGCCCCTCATATATCTGCTGAGCAAAAATCCAACTGGACCAATAAGGAGCCAAAACAATTAATGAAATACCTGTTAATACAGAACAAAATAAAGTGATTTTAAGAGCCGTACTAAATAAAGTTTTTAATTCCGCTTCATCGTCTTCAAATTCAGCTGTATATTTTACTACCCCTGTATTAATAGCGCCATTAGAAAAAGTCAAGACAATAGAAATAAAATTAGCAAAAGCCCCAACGATAGCTACACCTGGTGCTCCTGCAAAAACAGCAACAACTTTATTGGCTATAAATCCAGATGAAATTCGAATTATTGTGATAATGGCAGAGAAGAAGGAAGTCCTAATTAAATTCAAAATAATTAATATTCATTTAAAAAGTTTATAACCAGTTCCAACTCTTCATCAGTCATAACTGGACTTATTGGCAAACTTATTACCTCATTGTGTATTTGTTCAGTAATAGGTAACGAAAAATCATTAAAATCAATATAACATTCCTGAAGATGAGGCGGGGTTGGATAATGAATTAAGGTTTGCACGCCGTTTTTTGATAAAAATTCTTGTAATTCATTACGATTATTGGTACGAATAACAAAAAGGTGCCAAACATGTTCAGCAACTTCACCCGCTTTAGGAAGTATTATTTTAGAATTCTTAATGTTCTCAAGATAATAAGCTGCAATTTTTTGGCGCTGTAAAGTTTCATCATCTAAATACCGTAATTTAACGTTTAAAAATGCCGCCTGCATTTCATCCATACGACTATTTAACCCTTGGTATTGGTTTACATATTTTTGAGATGAACCATAATTAGCCAAAGTACGAATCGTTTTTGCTAATTCAGGATCTTTTGTAGTAACGGCCCCAGAGTCTCCTAAAGCACCTAAGTTTTTACCTGGATAAAAACTAAAACCTGCTGCATCACCTAAATTACCTGTTCTAATACCTTTCCAACGTGCTCCAATTGCTTGCGCATTATCTTCAATTACTTTTAAACTATACTTTTTGGCCAATAGTTCTAATCCTTCATTCCAACAAACACTACCATACAGGTGAACCACCATAATGGCTTTGGTTTTTGAAGTAATCTTGCTTTCAATCAAATTTAAATCTAAATTGTAAGTATCAAAATCTGGCTCAACCAAAACTGGTTTTAATTTATTATCCGTAATGGCTAATATAGAAGCTATATAGGTATTGGCTGGGACAATAATTTCATCCCCTTCCTCCATTAATCCTAATTCTATATATGCTTTAAAAATAAGTCGTAATGCATCTAAACCATTTGCAACAGCTACTGCACTTCCTCCTTCTTGAAAAACCTCCAAATTGTTTTCAAATTGTTTTACTTGTTCACCCAATAAATACCACCCGCTATCAATCACATCAGCAGCAACTTGTTTCAATTCGGCTGCATATTGAGCATTTATCTTTTGTAAATCTAAAAATTTAACCATTATATATTTTAAATTATAGTTTATTAAATTTGTTTTTTAACAATCGCTGGATTACCCCCAGCAATTACATTTGCCGGAATATCATTAACCACTACAGATCCTGCAGCAATAATACTATTATCTCCAATAGTTACTCCTTTCAAAATTATAGATCCCCAACCAATCCATACATTATTCCCAATATTTACCTCCTTTTTATTAACGATATTATGGTCAATTTTCTTTCCCATAGATTCCTTATACCGCTCTTCAGGACTTATCGGATGAAAATCGGTATCCGTGATTAAAGTACAAGACGCTATTTGGCAATTGGAACCAATATTTACTTTTAAATAAGAAGTTATGGAAACACCATTTAGCATCGAATTGTCCCCAATATTTATATTGCCTTTTAACCCACAGACAAGGGTACATTTATACGTTAATGCAGTATTGGTCTTGCAATTATCAGAATTTAAGACTACTTTTTGCCCTAACTTAATCTTACTCTCTCCCGGTAATTTAAAAACAGGTAAATTACCCAAAATTCTTATTGGACCATTAGTTACTAATTTATTCTTATATTTTAATTTGAGATAAAATGATACTAATTTTTGCCTAATGGTAATTTCCCTTTCGTTTATTAAATTCTGTTCCATGTTAAAAATTTAGAAGCGTTACATTTGCAATAATTATATCAGGCGAATAGGTTAGAAGTTGCTCTTTAGATAAAAAACCAGACAAAACAGCACACGTACTGATTCCCAGTCTTTTACCAGTTTCAATATCTTTACCTGTATCACCAATAATCCAATCACTATTTGTTAATTCAAATCTATTCCTAATGAGATCCTCTTTTTCAGTCTTCTGAAGCGTCACCAAAACATCTTTAAAAATACCCGCTAAACCTACATCCTTAATTTGACGAAGCGCTATTGCTTCATGCTGCCTGGCAGTAACCACATATAACTCATGATTTTGTTTTAATAAATCTAAAAATGGTTTTATGCCATCGAAAAGTTTGTCATAGGACAACCACTCAGGAGTTTCAATTAATGACATCCATTCACTAGTAAATTTAGCAACCTCTTCCTCTGAGTACTCAAAATATTTAGTAAGCAACTCTCTATGAGAAACTTTATCTTGTTTTAATTTCCAGTAATTTTCAAAAGTGAATTTTGACTCAGGTACCAGAAATTGAAATAAATGGTACAATCTAGGTTTTGAATCTAATAGTGTCCCGTCTAAGTCAAAAAATATTTTCATTCCGATAAATTTTTCATGTAATTATATTCCTTTTTCAAACCTAAAACCAAATCAATTTCTTGATTGAGTAAATATTTTTTCATCTTTGAATTATCAAAAATAAAATCTCTTTGATTAGTATTTGGCGTTTCAACAAATTCAATATTCGTATTGGATTCTGCATTTTTTATTAATACTTGAGCCAAATTTTTAATACTGATTTGATTACCTCCAACAATATTTATCGGACCATCAAATAACTCTAATCCAATTGATTTTATAATGGCATTTATTACATCTTCAATATAAATAAACGAGCGAATATCCTCGCCTGATCCGAAAATCTGAATGGATTCATTATTCAATATTTTGTTTATCATAACAGGTATTGCCTTCTGGTATTTTTCTTCCCCTGGCCCATAGACGTGACCAATCCGTAATATTTGAGGCAAAATTTTATTTTGACTCGCCCAAGAAACGATCATCTTCTCACAATAAACTTTAGATTGCCCATACAATGAAATCGGAATAACTGGAGACTCTTCAGTTAAAACATCACATATACTATAAACATCTAAAGTACTTAGAAAAATAAATCTTTTTAAATTCGGAATATTTGCTTTTAAAAGCGTCTCTGTATTTGTGATATTGCTAGTACATTTATAACACTCATTGGCTTGATTTCCATTCTTTGGAGTAAAAGCACCTGCATGAATAATTGTATCTATTTTTCCATATCCTGATTTCATAAAAAAATCAGGATCAAAGACATAGTCATTATGCAATAAATAATTACATTTATCTGTTGGTTTAGACGTAAGTGCTACAACATTAGCCGCTCCAAATTTAGCGATAAGTTGATCCAATAAAACCGAACCAATAAACCCAGAAGTCCCTGTTACTAAAATCATTACAAATGAAGTATTTCTTGTTCTATTTCCTCAGGTTTAAAAATTTTAGGAAGTGTGTCCATTCCTCTTAACCACAATAGGCCATCTTGTAATGGATTAATTATTTTATCCAAATCGGGCTTTTCACCATAAATAGCTAAATCTTTAAAAATTTCCGGCATATTTAAACCCGCTTCAGTAAAGAACAATACTGTAGTAAAAAATCTTGAAATATTAATTTCTGTTGGGTTTGGAATCCCATCTTTATCATAAGCCATATCAACACCAAAAATACCATGGGGCTTATCCGAAACTGCTTTGACAGTATTGATAGCAACTTCATCAACTAATTTGTCAGAAAAAGTTTGTCCAACTTTTGTTACTCCTGTCACACCCGATACGGTTCTATTACCATGGGTCCAACCTTTACGTATTCTTGTTTGCGCAACTATTAATTCTCCCTCATACCAAATTGACAACCATGTAACTGTATCCGGTGTTAACATTTCAGCTGCTACAAAATCGCCCCAACCATTAAAACGATCAATCCAACCTTTAGCAAAAGTAAAATCATTAGTAGGCAAAGCTCCTTTCCCACCACCACCAATTGAAGAAGCACGCAACCATATTTTGCCATCTTCATCTCCTAGTTCAGCAAAAGCATTCCTTAAATCTTCTTCATTATTTATAAGTAAATTAGTAGGCACTTTAATACCTGCCTCTTTTAATTTTAAATAGGTTTTATATTTATGTACGCAGGTATCAATTACATCATGATCAGGCATAAATGTTTTGGTACCGGTTGCGTGAATTTCATCACGATACTGGGACGCATAAAATATCTCTAAATCGTTTTGAAAATGTACTAAATCAGGTTTTTCTTTTTTTAAAATTTTCAATAAAGAATCTAAATACTCTGGGGCATCAGCATAAGGTACAGCGTATTTTTTTTGAGCATTCGACAATACAAGATCAGTAGGTTCACTTCCCATACCGATTACCTGTTCTCCTTTTTTACTCATTAAAAGTGATTTAATGACCCCTTCTGATGGTGCTCCACCAGCACCTGCTATTAATATTTTTTTCATATTTTCTTAAATTCTATAAAATTTTGATATTCTCTTAAGTAATCATTCTCATCATATTCCTGCGAAGCCAGTACTAAACAAATAGAACCTGACGAAAAATTAATTTCGGAAGCCCAAATACCAGGAGGTATATGTAATCCCAAATCAGGTCTATTTAACAAAACCTGTCTTTTAGTCAAACCATCATCTAATAAAACCTCAAAACTACCACTAGTGGCAACTAAAAATTGATGACATTCTTTATGTGCATGAGCTCCTCTGGACTCTCCTCCAGGTATATCATACAAATAAAAAACCCGTTTGACAGAAAAAGGAATTTCTACATTATTATTTATTGACGTGATATGACCATTTCGATCTCCTATTTGTTTTAGATGTAAAAGATTACACTCAAAAACACTGTTTTTAATGTTCATTAGACAACTTTTTAAAATCCTCAAAATCCCTGATATAATCATCTTTTGAAAAAACCTCGCTAGATACATGCAAAGCCAAAGCATTTGTAGAAAAATTTTCTATATGCCTCCATGTTTTTGGTGGCAAATAGAGACCATAATAACTTCTGTTTAATGAAAACTTCTCAGTACTTCCATCCGCATTAGTAATTACAACATCAAAGCTTCCGCTTAAAGCAACTAGAATTTCTTGTTGCTTAAAATAAGCATGCCCACCTCTTATTTCTCCACCAGGAACATCATAAGTCCAAAAAACTCTTTGAATTTCAAAAGGAATCGGGTTGGGATACTGCAAGAAAGTTAAATTCCCTCTTGGATCTTGAATTTTAGGAAAATTAATAATTTTTGGTTTCATTTTTTTTATTTAATTCTATATTAGCCACTTCTCTTCTCAAAGCACTACTTGAAAAATCGATGAGCTCTGTTACTGAAATGCAACTATATTCTTTTTCTTCGCAATACAATCTATATTAAACTTTTGTCTTTGTACTCGTAATACGAACATCAATCTTTGGAGAATACAAAACATTTTCCGAATCATTCTGTTGCTTAAATGCAATTTCATTTAGCATTTACACGCTTTAAGCTTATATAGCATTTATTTAGATTTCACTGAATCTCTTTTCTCAGGAGAACCTAGCGCAGGATCGGTATCTAATCCTACAATCAGATAATCACAGCGTCGCTTGGCTTTTTTAGGTTTCTACTACTATGCTTGAACACACAATAAACAGTTGATAATCTATCGTATCTTAAACCGTTAATTGTTTAAATAATCGTCTAAGAATCAATATCAAAATAATTAAAAAACCACCTAAAAAACCACCTAAAACAATTCCTTTTGCTTTTCCAAATCTTTCTTTCGTCAAAGGTAAAATAGGCCTGTCAATTACTTGTATCAAAGGTGTTTCTTTGCGTAATGTAACTTTGGCTAATTCCGTTTGTTTGACTAGTTCAGTTAGAATAGCGGTGTTGGCTTGTACATCAACTTGCCTGCGTGCGGATGGTGCCCGTCGCACATTCATGGCAGGATTCAAACCAAATGTATTATCATTGGCTACCGCTACACCGGTAATGGCTCCGTTTAATTCTCTTCGAATAGAATCCGTTTGACGTTCCAGGATAGACATATTCATTCGAGCTTTCTTACTTTTACTAGTAACATAAAAATCAGAAACTTCTTTAACTAAAGCTTCGGTAAAATACTTAGAAAACAATTCATTAGAAGAAGAAACATCAATACTAATTATTGAGATTTTCTTGTCTTTTTGCCCGACAACCAATCCTTTCTTTGACAACTCTTCGTACATAACACCTAATATACTATCATGCACTCGCGTAAAATATTTACGTTTAGTATCCGGTAAAAACGCTATTGTTTTAAATTGTGGGTTCCCCATCCACTTTTCTCTCCAGCCTTGATCTTGCAGATACATTTCAGCAAGAGAAATAATTTTCCCATCCTGAACGACTGGACTCAACAAGGTTTGTTCCACCATTGCACGAGACTTAAACAACTCCGTCAAATTTGATCCTGTAAAAATACTGCCGCCGCCGCCGCCAAGATCGAACCCAAGTGAACTGGCCAGTCCAAGCGCACTACCTAATCCTCCTCCCCCTGATTTTTCATCTTCTAATGCAAAAGACAAAGTCGCGGTATATATAGGTTTCTTAATAAAAGAATAGCCCAAACCAATAGCGCCCCCTATGATTGCTGCCAACACTATTATTTTCCATTGAGAAAGTAAATAAGCATACCATACTTTTACTTTAATGATTAATTCTTTTAAAGAGATTTCGTCGCTAGGAATTTGTTTATTCATTTTTTCAAGATTTTACGCTTGTATCTATTTATTATTGAAATATTTTATTTAATAACGGTTAATCTATAATGGCCGTCCATATTTTTTGTTTGTTCTGTAAACTGTGACTCATGCGGCAAACTGAACAACGTCATCTCAATATCGCTATAATTACCCCTGCCAAACTCGCTAACACTCCCGCAATACTTACAAACTCTCCTGTACTCATTTTCTTGGCCTCCGGTTTTTCTGGCACTATAATTTGTGACCCCGGAGTTACTTTAGGATAAGATCTTATAAATAGGAACGAATGAGCCACTGCTGCTTTCCCATTAGGATAAATAATATAGGATTTCTTTTTCCATCCTTTATTGTCTACACCACCAACAGCACTTAAGTAATAACCAAATCCTTTTCCTTTTGTGTATGGGATTTCAGAAGTCAACAATACATTACCGGTAACTTTGACTCCTTCATTAAAAGCCGCTACTTCAATTTCATCACCAGCAAACAGCGTGACATTGGTATTACTTTCTGGATTTTTAACGATTGATTTCCAATCCACCGGTATTGTCGCAAATTTTAAATCCTCCTTTAATTTTTTGGTCAATTTTTTTTGAATACTATCTTTTTTACCCAAGTTCAAATTTACATTTTCTAAATCTTCTATTTGTTTGGCTTGAATTGGTCGTTTAATTTTAACCCCTTCTATATTAGCCACAGCCGTCAAACCACCTGCCCTCTGAATAATATCAAATACGCGTTCTTTTTTATTTGCTAAGACATATTTCCCGGAATAATTAACTGCTCCACTTACCGTCACTGATTCTGGTTTTTCATACACCGCCATTTTACGGATATTAACAACATCGAAAGGCTGTAATTCAAAGTTTTTCAACTGCTCATTATTGTTCGCTGTGATTTCAATATTAAATAGTTGTGCTTTACTTGGATTGGCATCATCTATTTCCTCAGACATGATCATTCGCGCTACCTCGACTCTTTTAGAAGCAGAACCGGTCAGACCACCTGCTTGAACCAACAAATCATTCAACGTTAAATTTTCATAATAATCATAAACTCCAGGTTTTTTTATCTCACCGCCAATCGTTATTTTATATTCTTCAACAAAATCCAAGATAGAATACACCGTTACAATATCTTCTCTCTTCAAAGCAACATCAGCTTCTAAGTCTCCGGCTAAGGCTTTAGCCAAATCCACATTCACGATTTCCGTTGTCAAATCTGATTGTAGTCGAATGATTCTAGCTCTATTTTGGTACGCATCCTCTTTTAAACCTTCCGCTTTTGAAATTAAGTCAGAAATACGCATTCCTTCGTAAAAAGAGTAGGTGTCCGGTCTAAAAACCGCACCTTCAATTTTAATACGGTTTTCAAATCGATTTAATATCTTAGACACTCTGAAAACATCACCAGAAAGTGGCTTATAACTATTGAATTCTGATGTATTAATGTCTATTACTTTAAATTCTTTGTCCGTTTTTTGCAATACATTTACCGAAGCGGTGTAAGCAAACTCATTAAAACCAGAAGCAAATGTCAATAAATCAGAGAATGTCTCTCCTTTTTTCATCTCAAAAATACCAGGACGTTTTACCTGTCCCTCTACAGTAACTCGCTGATTGTAGGCTGGAATTCGAATAACATCATTATCCTTTAAACCTACATTATCAGATTGGTCTCCATTGACCAAAAAACGATAAATATCCACATTTCTATACACCCTATTATCTCTCAACAGCTCAATATTCCTATAACTTCCATTTTTACCAGGACCGCCACCCAGAAACAAAGCATTATAAACAGTGGCCAATGAAGAGATGGAGTAGTTACCGGGTTGTTTACTCCCGATTATAGTAACCCGAATCGTTCTGATGCGACTCAAACTGATACCTACTTGTGATTGTCCGGATCGTACGGTACTATATACTTTAGCTATAGCCCCTTTTATTTTTTGGGTAGCTGCCTCAATAGTCATTCCTGAAACCTGAATTTGGCCTACATATTGAATAGTCACTTTGCCTTCTATTGAAACTGGAACACTGGCATTAAACTCCTGAACCCCATAAACGCTGACTTGTAATTCATCACCAGGCCCTAACACATAATTCACAGGAGTCGCCAATTTTAAATTGGGTTCGAAATTTAAGGTAGGATTATCAAACAATTCCGAACCAAAAATTAAGGCATTGATCGTATCTTTTACTTTTTTATTGACAATTTTCTCTTGTTTTCTGCTTAATTCATTTGATTCACCCTCTTCTTTTAAATCTTCTTTTTTGTTTAAAGTGGTAGCATTTGAATTTTCCGTTAAACGAATTTTTAATTTAGCAAACTCCGAGGCCGGCATTCCTTTTGCCAATGCCATTGGTTCTGCTTGTTCAACAGTCATATTATTAGTTTGCAACTGTGTTTTTATTTTTGCAATATCACTATCAGATAAATAATCCACCTTCACTGTGCTCAAATCATTGCTTTTTAACAAATCTTGTGCGAGCATAATTGAGGATTGAAAAAGGGCCATAAAAAATACAGCTGCAATAATTATTTTTCTCATATTTAATCTAAAATTTAAATTTATAAAATTTACAATTTATTCATGGCATTCAATTTAAAAAACACGTGTGACGCTATCACAAGCGTTAAAAACACCGCACAGCTACGCAGCAGTAAGCCACATTATAAAGGGCATACTCTTTTTAATTTTTTACAAAGCTAGAGTAAAATTACAGGAAAATCTATAGTTTCAGTAGGAAATATAAAACAAAAAAGCTTTCTGTTTGATTTATATTGCAGTACCAAAAAACAAACCCCGCCAATCTTTTGCGAAAGTAAACACAATTGTTTCTAAATGAAAAAAAAACGTGAATTCTATAAGGAATAACAGCATTAAATAGAAAAAAGTTTACAAAATAAAAATACTCTGTAAACTTTTAACTTTATTTTAATTCAAAAACGATCAGTACTATATTTTCAATAACGATTTATACCAAGGATCTTTTTTGTGTTTTACACCATAACCATAGCCGTATCCATACCCTTTTGTGGAATCCGTATCATTAAGAAGCAAACACAAGTTAGGCAGCTTTTGCTCTTTGTATAAGGTATTTGGAATATTGAGCATACGTTTTTCTAAAAAGTTAGCACGCGCTACATAAATAAAACAATCCGCATGTTTTGCAATCAATAGAGTATCCGCCACTAAACTTACCGGGGCGGTATCCACAATAATATAGTCGTATTGTGATTTTAGTGCTGCAAAAAGTAAGTCCACTTTTTTACTCATTAATAATTCGGCTGGATTAGGTGGTATAATCCCCGCCGGCAGTATATGAAAATCTTCAAATCCATCATATTTGACAATCAGATCTTCCAATTTTAAATCTTTCGATGATAAATAATTGGTAAACCCTCTTTCTGGCAAAGTAAAATATTCATCTAATCTTGGATTTCTGATATCCATACCAATTAACAATACTTTTTTTCCGGATAAGGCAAATGTTGCGGCAAGATTGGCCGATACAAAGGTCTTTCCTTCTTTAGGGAAAGTAGACGTTAAGAATATTGTTTTGGCTAACCCTTCCTCCGCTTTACTCAACATAAACTCCAGATTGGTTCTTATGATTCGCAAGGCTTCGGCAGAGCTGGTTCTGCTCTCCGATCTAATAATTTCCGAAGGACTATCCGAAGTAGGCACATCTCCTATAAATGGGATAAGCGTTTTTCCATCTAAGTCCAATCGACTCTTAATTTTGGTATCCAACAAATCATCGGTATAGATAATCCCAAATGGGATAAGAAGTCCTAATAATAAACCCGCTAAATAAATGATACTTTTCTTTGGCGAAACTGGAATTTTATTTGCTTTGGCTACGTCAATCACTCTTGCATTAGGTTCCGTAGCTGCCAGTGAAATGGCTGTTTCTTCCCTTTTTTGCAACAAATACAAATACAACTCTTCCTTTACTTTTTGTTGACGGGCAATAACCCTAAACTGACGTTCCTGAACCGGTATTTTACCGATTTTAGCATTCAGCATGCCTTCCTCTCTATTTAAATCTCTCTTTTGGATATTTAAACTGGATTGCATACGTAATAAACTGGTCTGAACGGTATTTTTTAAAGAGGCAATTTGTTGGTCCATCTTAATCACGGACGGATTTGATAAAGTAGCTGATTTCAGCACCCTGTTGCGGTCTAAAACCAATTGGTTGTAGGAACTGATCAGTCCTGAAGCATCTCCTTCACCTGCAATAATATTACTGGGCAACAAATCCGCATTCGTGCTTTTCTTCATAAAATCCAACATCGAAGACACCACATTCAGCTGTATCTCCGTCTCTATTCCTTTTTTATCGTATTCACTCGATCCCTCAATAAAAAGTTTCGCTTCTGATTCGATATCGGTCAGGTTATTGGATTTTTTAAAACTTTCAACATCTTGCTCCACACCATCTAACTCTTGGGTTATCAATTTCAATCGATTGGCAATAAATGTTGAAGTGTTTTCAGATATAAAATTCTTGTCGGCTGCCGCGTCTTCATTATAAATTTGAATCATGTTATCCAAAAAAGCTTCCCCTCTGCTTACCACTGCATCTTTGACAGAAATTTCAACAACACTACTAGTTTTACTGACGGAGGTAATTTCAAGATTTTCTCTAAAACTATCAACTACATCATCAAAAGAGCTTATTACCACTGTAAGAGAATGAATATCCTCCTTAGAAAAAACATCGTGAAATTTTGATTTTCTAAAAATTAACGTCCCATAGGCCGTTGCAATTTGCTCACCATAACTAAATTTAATTTTGTCCCCTAAAAGTATTTTTGTGGTATCATTTGTTTTTTCGACTTCCAATGCAAAGGTATTGGCCGTCAGTTCCGAAAATGCAAAATCAACTTTATTTTTATAAAAAATACCCGTTTTATTAATGATATCCACCTCAATTGGAGCATTACTGTAGATTTCCCTGTCTACAATATTTCCCTTTGCAAATATTCGAGTTGTAAGATTGAGTTTCCTAACAGTACTTTCCACTAAGGTTCTTGATTTCAGAATTTCAATTTCATTATCCACATTGCTTTTCATGGCACCTCCCAAACCCATATCGGCAAAAGCAGACAATTCAGACAGCATGCCGCCTTTTTTTTCGTCTTTAACCAAAAGGGAAGTCGTAGCCCTGTATTGGGGTACCGTATATCTTAAGTACAAAAAAGCTCCGAGTAAACAAATAGAAATTGCCAATACAAACCATTGCCATTGTTTTAGATACTTCTCTAAAAAACCTTTTAAATCAAAATCATTCTCTAAATCGTCGTCGAAATTATTATTTTCCATGCAAAAATTATTTGGTAGTCGTAATTAGTAAGGTGATCAAGGTGATGAGCAAGGACGATATAGAAATAATCACCCCTGTATTGGGCCCAATGGCCGCACCGTTTATTTTATTTTTATTGGGCTCCACATACACCACATCGTTTTGGGCTAAGTAGTAAAAAGGGGAGTTAATAAAATCTGCTTTGGTAATATCCACCCTGCTATAAGATTTCACGCCGTCTATTTCTCGAATAACCAATATATTATTTCTTTTACCGTAGATAGTCAAATCCTTAGCCATCGTTAAAGCTTCAATCAAAGTAATTCGATCCGAAGCCACGGGATAGGTACCGGGTAAATTTACCTCCCCTTGCACCGAAACTTTGAAATTCATGATACGAAGATTAATAATAGGGTTTTTAATATAGACCCCTATTTTTTGTTGTAACATTTGTAGCACCTCTGTACGGCTTAAACCGCTTACTTTTAATTTGCCTAAAACAGGAAATTCCATGAATCCGTTGGCATCTACCAGATACAACTGCATAGTCTCCTGACTGCGCACTAAATCTTGTCTGGAAGGACTAACCATACTAACTGATTTCAAATTAAAGGGCAAAGCGATTTCCGGATCTTCGGCAGAAACGATGATCATTAATAAATCATCCGGTTGCAATTTAATTTCATAGGAAGTAGCCTTTTCGGGAGGAACTATTCCATCAATACCCTGATAGTAGACAATATCGGTTCTGGAAGCACAGGAAAAAAGGAACAGGACCAAAAACAATGGAATTGTTTTATACAATAAAGGAAAATATTTCATACGTTGCTATTTATTATTTTTTAAGCGCCTGATAATTGCTTCGGCAGTTCGCAAAAGCTTGGGTTACATAGCGTCATTTGTATTTGCGACAAATCTATCGTTATGCTCATTTATAAAAATTTATTTTTTAAAAGTTGCAAATATAAGGATTATCTTTTTGATTAAATGTTAAAGAAAAAAGTGCTAATTAAATTGCGTTACAACCTTTAGTTTACTATTTATAACCCGTTGGGTTGCAATTATTAAAAACGTCAGTTCGAGTGTTTTTTGTGGAGTAAAACGGAACAAAAAATGTATCGAGAACCGTTTTTAATTCAAAATTTTCTTGTTCTCGATACCATTTTATAACGAAAATCACTACCATTGACGTTTTTATTTAATGTATTGAAAATCAATAATTTAACAAAATAAACATCCAAGAATAATACGTCATTTTATATTGCTTTTTTTAGAATAAAAATTATGCATCGAACTGACGAAAATTATAATTAAAAACTAATTCTAACTAACGGGTAAAATTTAGTGTTGAATAGCTATAAACACATTTTAGTGCGATTGTACCTGAACACTAATCCCTGAACACTGACCACTAAAAACTAATACGCATTTTTCTCTCCCTTGAACACATTAAAAACCGTCTGGAAAATAATTTTTAAATCCAATAACAGACTCCAGTTCTCAATGTACCAAATATCATGGTCCACACGATCCTTCATGTCAATGAGTTCCTTGGTTTCTCCCCTAAAACCATTCACTTGTGCCCAGCCTGTAATTCCGGGTTTTGCATAATGACGGACCAGGTAGTTATTAATCAATTCCGAGTATTGTTCCGTATGCATCAGCATGTGAGGTCGGGGTCCCACTACCGACATATTCCCCCAAAAAACATTTAAAAACTGTGGTAATTCATCCATATTGGTTCTGCGCATGAACGCCCCAATTTTAGTCACCCGTTTATCCCCAAGCGTGGCCTGTAATTTATCGGCGGAAGCATTCACGCGCATGGTTCTAAATTTCAAACAGCCAAACGCACGATTGTCCCTGCCGGAACGCTCTTGTTTAAAAAAAACGGGGCCAGGAGAATCCATCTTGATTAAAATCATTAGGATGGGAAATAACCATGGAAAAATCAAGACAATGACAAGCAACGAAAAACCAACATCAAATGTTTTTTTGGCAAGAAGATTGAGCGTAATTTCCAAAGGCTCCTTTCTTAGCATCAAAACGGGTGTATTCTCGTAAAAACTAATTTCGACCTTACGCGACTTCGTGTACAACTGAAAATCAGGGATGAATTTAATACGCACCATATAACGCTCACAGAGCTCGGTCAGCTCATTGATTATTTTTATATTATCAATATGCAAGGCAATATACATTTCGTCTACATTTTCATTGATGATATAATCCGGGATGGCATCAAATCCCCCTAATAATGGAGAGGATATAAAGGCAAAAGGATCTACCTTATCATCAAAAAAACCCAATACCCGATACCCATAAGTAAGATCTTTCGATAAAATCTTACGCATATGTTCTCCGGTATCATTAGCGCCTACAATAATTACATTCTTAAAATTGTACCCTTGAGCCCTGATATACTTCAAGACTTTCATAAAAAGCACCCGCGATACAAAAAGAAATACAAAAAATAGCAAATAGAAATACAACAAGCGCAAACGGGAAATTTCAGAATATTTTAAAACAACTACAAATAAAACAATCAATGCAACATGAAAGGCAATCATCCGAATGGTTCGCATCAGTATAGTCTCAATTCGTTCAATCCGTATAATCCGGTAGGAATCCTTGTAGAGCAACAATACAATCCAAAAAAGATTGGACAATAGGGAAATGGTACGTACTTCCTTTAAATCCAACCGATCCAAATTATCATACCGACTTAAAAAAGAAAGAATAATTGCTACATTCAGTAAAACGATGTCCCACATAAGAAAACAAAGTTTAAAATAACGCGAAAAACGGTAAGCGGCAAGTTCTTGTAAAAATGACATATAATGAGTAATGAATTTATGTTTTCAATTATTTTACAGTATTGGTTTATTAGGAACAAACTAGGAAGTACTTTTAAGTGCCTTTTTTCTATCTATTTATCACTCCTTCAACATCAAAAAAGTGCTTTGCATATTGATCGGTAATGAGTTCCCAATCATAGATGCTTGTGATTTTTTTACTATTTTCGTGTAACATCAGCTGATATTGATCCTGATGATATACCACATTTAACAGATGATTCGCCACATCATTAGATTCTTTAAAATAAATCGAATCATCTCCAAGAATATATTTGTTAAAAGGATTATCATTGGCACAAATCAAACTATTGGATGCCATTGCTTCTAAAAGTGACGGGTTGGTCCCTCCGACAGTGTGACCGTGAAAATAGATATTGGAATGATAGCGTAAATTATTCAAAACTTCCATATTATAAATACCACCAATAAATTGAATTTGATGGTGACTAGAAAACTTGTTTTTTAAATAATTGCCATAAGCGGTTTCATGATTGCCAATTACTAAAAAAGGACGAGATACATTGGCCTGTACAACCCCATCTAAAATGATTTCAATACTGTTTTCCGGTTCCAATCGGGCAATTAGCATATCATACTGGTAAGAAATCAAATTATATTCTTTAAGAATACTTGAATCCGGTGTCTCAAACAGTGTAGCACCATACGCAATATAAGTAGAGGTTGCCTTGTACTTCTCTTTTAGATAATCTTGAATTCCTATAGAATCGGATATTAAATGATCGCTGTATTTCACCCCCAAAGATTCTGCATAGCGAAGAAATTTTTTGACTTTTTCAGAGTATTTGGTACGTTTCCACTCCAATCCATCCATATTAGTGGTCACAACCGTTTTCTTAGGCAATAACCAGCCCCAAATAGAACTGCTCGTATACCCCAACTGTAATATCACATCACAATTACGTTTTCTGACATCTAAAATACAATTCAAATCATAAATGAATTGCCCAGCTGTTCCCAATTTATCCTCGGGATCATAACAATGTACAATTTGAACCCCATTCCATTCTTTTTCCTGATAAGGGTGATTGTGTGAATTATAAACAATAACTTCAAATCCTCTTTTAACCAAGCCCAAGGCAAGATATTCAGCACATTGCTCGAAACCACCATAATGGTTTGGTATGCCTCTTGTGCCAATTATTGCTATTTTCATTTATTTAAAACTGTATTGTAGGCTTTTAATGTTTGTTCAGCCGTTTGCTCCCAAACATAATTTTTTAATATTAATTGCTTCAAAGAATCTTTATTAGGTTCATTATAGGCTTTTAGAACCGCATTTTTAATTGAAAGAATATCATCCGGCTGGCAATAATAAGCTAAATCACTAAAATACTCTTCAGTGTCTCCTTTTGGAGTAACTACAATGTTGCAGCCCATAATTGCGGCTTCAAGAGAACTTAGTCCCGTGGTTTCAAACCAACTTGGTAAAACGTGCACTTTTGCAGCCTTAAATATTGATGCTAATTCCTTGTGATCTATGTGATCTATTATCTGCATGTTATCATTCTCTTCAATCAATCTAACACACTCTTCATAATATCCCATATGATTGGGAGAAGGCTTTCCAATGATTGTTAAAAACAAATTAGTTCCCTTTAATGCTTTAATTAAATTTAATTGATTTTTTCTTCCTTCAATTCTACCAACCGATAACACATGATTTTTAAAATTTTCATTGAGGCAGGTACTAGTACTAAAAGTTAAATTATTAATTGCGTTTGGAATTTTTAAATACGGTGTAGCTGTATGATACTTATTTACAAATCGATTATATTCGCTATGTGAATTTGGAAGTAGAAGACTTGCCTTATTCGCAACATATTTAATAGATGCTCTATGTCCATTCAATAAATAGAATTTTGAATTTATGGCATCTCCGTTTTTTAGAAACCTGGCAATTGCCTTAATATACTCTATTTTATCACTATTGAATATATTAGCTAGCAGCCCTAATCCACCACCTCTATTTCTTTCGTATTCACTATAATCCACAAATATCGTTGAAACAACAAATGGGAGTTTTGATTTTAAGATATGAGGTAATATATCGTCTGGTCTTATAATGTTAAAAAAATGCATAATATCATAAGTGGAATAATCAATTGCTACATCTCCTATATAAATATCCACATCAATCCCTAAATATCTTAAATATTCAGCAGTAGAATTTATTTGAATAGTGTCCCCCCCTGGCGATGTATTTAGGGTTTTCCTCGCAATCATGAGTACTTTCATTTTTCTACATTTTTTTATTAAGTAAGCCGCTACTGAATACTCTATAAATATCAATTAACCTATTTAAAATCATATAATGGTATTAACTAAACTGTCAATTTTTCAAAGCTTTTTTTATACTTTTTAATGGATTCATTCCTTTTTTTGTAGGAGTTAGGTATGCTCCTTCTCCATATTCATTCCAAGCATAAATTATTCCAATCTTTTCCTTAACCGTGTTTTTAGAATTTCTTTTAATCCAATTTTTACAGGAAAGTACCGAATTATACGCGCTTAAACCCGAAAACCCTTTGAAATAAGATGCTGTAGAATAATTATTCTTAGAATTTGCCCAAGGCCTAGGGTCCCAATTTAATGTGGTAACTGGCATGTAAGGCAATCTGGTTAACTGGGAGAACTGATTCCAAATGGCTACTTCAGCTTTTCGCATTTCATCTATTGGAATAACTCTTTTATCAGATTTAAGACCAGCATCATGATAATTATATCCAGTAATAACATCAAAACCACAGTCTTCAGCAAGTTTAATGTCCTTTTCTCGTGGATTTAAAACAATGGCAATTGATACCCCTTTTAGCCCTGATTTTATGGCCTGCTGTCTTAAATTAATAAGCGCTTCCCTAATTTTATCAACAGTTTTGAATTTATTTACTAACGAGCTTAAACTAAAAAAAGTTATAACAGGCTTACCATTAACCATTAAATAAGAATTTGATTTAAACTGAGAAATCCATTCATAGGTAACTGTGGCCCAATCATCAGGCCCAATTTCAAATCCAGAATGATTTGCCACAAGTAGATTATATTGTAATTTCTTTATATTTGGAGAGTTCAGATAGAATCCTAAACTCCTATTTAACGGTTCTTTTTTATAATTCTTTTCTCCCGTATAATACCAACAAAAACTAAAAAATGACAAACCAGAATTAGCTGCAAGATTAATCTGCTCATTCATTATAACTTGAGAGCTGGTAATCCAGCCCCATTTAGGCTCTCGTTCTGGAAATGATTTTTTTAATGCAGGAGTAATGTGGTAAGGATAAATACCTGTCCACCCATCAAAGTAGTATGCCCCCAGTTTTACGGTAACATCTGATTCTGAAAGTTTTGATTTTTTATTATTAGAAAGAACAAAGACACTTATCAAAACACATGTTAACGGGATAATAATAAAAGATTTATAACTGATTTTTAATATACTCATATTAGTAGTTCTCTTGATTTAATGAATTAGGCTATTCATCACATTAATTACTTTCTGAATAGATTTCTCTTTAAACATTTCACGCAACTCACATCTTAACTGCATGCTTTTTTTATGATCGTAAAGTACTATGTCTAATATATATTGGGAGAATTCTTCTGGGGTGTCTGCTATAAAAAAAACATCCAAAATTTCTTTTGGAAGTCCTTTAATTCCTACTGAAGTACAAACAACTTCATTGTCACGCATTAACATTTCAACTGATTTGATATTAACACCACTTCCAAACTTTACCGGATTTATTAATACATTTACTCGATCCAAATAAATATTTGGATTAGCTGGATTAGGTATTAACTCAATAGATTTTTGACAGTTGCAAAGTGCAATTACTTCATCTGAAGGTTCTGAACCTAAAATTAATATTCTTAAACTCGGATATTTCACTAATAAAAGGGGCAATACACTATTTACAAACCACTTTATCCCTTCAACATTGTTAGGCGTATTCAAATTGCCTAAAAATCCCACATTATAATCGAATTTAGTTGGTTTTATATGTAAATCTGATTTAGATAAAATGGGTGGTAACCAATGCCCATGGTTAAAGCCTTTATTTGTCCAGTATTTCAAATCATCAATTGATATGTCAAAGAAAGCATCACTCTTAGAAATAACACCTTTTTCGAATGACTTTAGATGTAAACAGGCGCCTAGTATTGATAACCTGGTTTTTAATCCTTTCGATAAAAGATATTGCCCTTTCATGTAAGAAGATTCAATATTATGTAAGCGAACCCCTATTGGTAGTTTTAAATCTTCTTTTAGCTTTTGCCCAATTAAAGCCCCATAAATATTATCTATAAAAATAAAATCGGGTGAAAATGCTTTAGATTCATTTAGAATTTCTTTGTATTTTTTTTCTGAAATGAAACGTGCTGCAACTAAAGAAGGGTATATAAGTAAACTTACAAATCGAATCCAATTTCTTAAAATATCTAAAACTATTAATTTATCTACATATTGCTCTAAGAATCTCTTTTCATCATCAGTTGGAACATTACCTTTTTTTATACCCTGCCAAGTAATTAAGAATACTCTATGACCTGCATTTTTAAAAGCTAGGATTCTATTAAGAATATCGACCTTTCCTCCATGATTAGCAGGATAAGGAAATTCGTTAGCTACAATTAAAATATTCATTTATTTTTATTATATTTAATTGATTCTTATCACTTATCTATCTATTAATAATAAGTATCATTTGTTATTTATCACGTCACTCAAAGCTTTTATATAGCTTTTTCCGTGAACTAAATCAGGTTCCATGTAATTTCCTTCAGCCCATTCATTCCAGGATTTAAGCATGACAATTTTATTTTCATCTTGTTTATTATTTATCATTTTTAATACATGATCAACATGCTTCTTAAAATATTCAGGGGTAGAACGATGAATAATAAAACCTCTATTTCCACTTCTTGGACTATGATCCCAATTAGGATAAATTGAGGGATAAAAATTTTCTTTTCTATCCAATTCTGATGTAAAATGAGGATAAGCTTCTTTATAGTCGACTGTGAAAGGGGGTCTTTTTAAAAAAAAGTTTTTTAACCTAAAAAAAGTTTTTTTTATCAGATTAGATGAACTGTAAACCCCCCACATTCTTTCAGATGAAAATGCTTTGTATCCAACATTTTCTAATGATTCTATATCATTGTCATTTTGTAATCTTCCAACAAAATGGATCCCTTTAAGTCCTTCTTCAATAGCCCATTTATTCCACAAGTTTAAAAATTCGTCCGGCAAAGTTTTCGTATCATAGATAAAAAATATGGGGCAATCATTCACTCTTATATATCTTGGGTCGAGAAATGCTTTCAATGCGTATTCAAAATGCAATCTATAATCTTCTTCGCCAGGATAGGTTTGCTCTATAAGTAAACGGTCTTTTTTAGCACCTTCACTATTCCATTCCTTTGCATACCAAGAATGATTAGCCCAACCCAAGCAAAAGGGGTAATCTGGTTTTCCACTTTTTAATACATCATCAAAAATATTTTCCATTAAACGTTTCCCATTTCCAAACCAGTAATGCCAATACATAAACCCTTCAATTCCTGCTTCTCTCGCCATTTCAGCCTGAGACTCTCTTACTTCCGGCATACGCAAATCATAATAACCCAAATCTGCTGGAACCCTTGGTTGATAGTGATTTTTATATAGTGATTTTGCTTTGCCAACATTAGTCCATTCTGTGAATCCTTTTCCCCACCAAAGATCATTCTCAGCTATTGGATGAAATTGGGGCAGATAAAATGCTATAACTCTTGCTTTTTTAGGTGTCATTAGTATATTAAGTATTGATGATATTATTTATTAATTTTTATCAGTGTTAATACATCCTTTATTTCTTAGATATTATTAATTATTCTTTTAAGAATATAGTTCAACTAGGAGTGATGTCACCCATACTTCAGAAAGGAATATAATAAAATTAGAGAGGATTACTTTTCAAGAATTGGTGATAACTTTTTGACTTTATTATATTTATTATTGGCTAATGAATTGATACTTAAAAATGAAACAATGAAAAAAGCGAACACAAATGTGTTAATCGAGTTGTTATTTGCAAAAGCTGTAACCCAACACGCAATCATCACGATCAATTTATCTTTAATATTATATTTTTTTAAGCAAAGATAGGATATGATAAGTTCGAGTATCACCTTAAGTACTCCTACAATCCATCCCCACCACGCAATAGTTAGAAGTATACCGTTTTCAATTGACACTTCTGTTCCTGGCATATAAATAGTACGTCCACCGAACACAATATCTTGAAAGCTCCAGCGTTCATTCCAGAAAAAGAAATAACTCATCAGTCGAGTAAGTGAGGAGTCGTCGGTAAGATTATTTTTTTCTGCCAATCGACCAAAAATATTGGAATTTTGCTGAATAAAATATGTAAAATCATTCAGAAACAGAGTATAAACAAGTGTTCCTAATACAATAATATAAATTGGTTTTAGATTGTATAGTACATAACGGTAAATCAGTAAACAGCCCAATATAATTGTCGCCGTTCGTGAATTAAAACTAATCATAGCTAAAGAACCCAATAGCAATAATAAAATTTTCAAAACCCAATTAATATCTTTACTAATCATAATAAATGACATAATAATAAGCGTTACATTAGCTGAATATAAGGGATGTTCCATCAAGCCAAACGCTCGAAAATCCATCTTAGCTGAAAATTCATTAAACTTTGCAACATATGAATAGTCAAAAAGGTTCATTTGCATTTTATACTCTATAACTGCTAGCACACAATGGCTAATGAAAAATGCTATTAAGATATAAAACATGAATCGCGGCGTATAATATTTTCGTGACGCTATGACAATGACGGCAAGAAATATCCACTGCAAAGCGTCTGTTACAGGGTATTTTTCCTTTTCTGGAAGAATAGCGTGTAAAATCATTCCAAAAAACATAACTCCAATATATAACCTCTCCACCTTGTTCCCTTTCTTGTATGTAGAAGAAAGTAGTAACGGTATTCCCATTAAGTAAGTTACATTTATTAACCAACCTATATATTTAACATCCCATACTAGATTTAAATATGATATGTTAATGGCAAAAATCAAGATTAAGCTAAATACAAATATCTTTTTTGTCATTTATTCTTGTTTAGTTACAGATTTCGTCATTTGAGTTTGGATCCCTAACAGCAGCACAGGAAATTAAAATTATTTTACAGCTGTCAGATATAGATTCATAGAAGGATGACATACAGCCAATCTGTTTATCGAAATATATTAGTTCGTCTGAATACTAATTATATGTTTGTACATATCAAAAATTCCTAGACAATATTGTTCATTCGAGAAATTGTCAATAGCAATGCGCTGTGCTGCAAGAGCTTTTTTTCTGTACGCCTCAGTACCAGCTATATTTGCTACTCGCATCATCTGTTCTTTTAGCTCTTCAGAACTATTGAAAAGATACCCACCACCCGTGGCATTCAAAATCTCTTTGGTTCCTCCTGTATTACGTCCAAGTACGAGACACCCCATAAATGAAGCCTCAACAGTCATTCGACCAAGCCCCTCAAAATTAGATGCCACGACAAGCGCTGTAGCATCCTTCATTAAATTTACTACATCAGGACGAAAATCGTGAAACTCTATACGGTCACCAACAGATAAACTAGATACCAATTCAGCAAGCTTTTCCGAATAGGATTTATTTTGTGATTTACCTACAATAATTAAGCGGTGTTCCGGCAGTTTATCTGCAATACTGGCAAAGGCTTTAATAGCTACCTCAACTCTTTTTTCGGGAGAAATCCGATTTGCAGAGAGAAAATATGGTTTCTTTTCATGAACATAGACTGCACTTGCCGCAGGTAAAATTCCATTCCACATAGCTTTAGCCGTTTTTATACTTTTCAAATCAAAATATTCCAAGATATCATTTGTAATTGCCACCACGTTTGTTGTCCGAAGCAACCTTTTAAAACTGCTCTTTGAAGGCATTATTGTCCATCCAAAATCTTTTGTTTGATATTCACGCAGATGCCAAAGATGAGGAATTCCAAGTTTATTACAAGCTCTTAAACCTTGCTGAAAAACACCTACGTTGGTATGTACAATATCCGGATTATGCTTTTGAATCAGCGTTAAGACTTGCTGGTTACTTCGGGATAATCGGTACAACTTCCGCATCAAACGCCAGGGAAATTTAACGAAATTATTTTGCCAGCCAAACAGTTGGCAATCTGGATAAACTGAAGTCTCATCTTCAAAGCTTTCCAAAACACATCCTCTCGCTTTTATATAGTCAATGAAATCGTAATTACAATTTAAGTTCGAGATAAGTATAACAATATCGCAACCCAAATCTATCATCCCATCTAATATTATTTGTAAGGATATTAAAGATCCATCCATAGATGTAGGTCCTAGAATATAAACTATTTTAATATTTTTCTCTCTCATCTTTTGTGTCTACTTAATAACTTTTCTATTTGCGTAAATACTATAACACGCTCCGTCTGCTCCAGACCTAGAGAAAAAATAAAAGTGAGCGACATTAAAATACAGGCAATTCCCGAAGAAACTAATCCCAAAAAGTTATCAGGGAAGAATTTACAAAGGTAGTTTGACAAAATTGCGGATGGTAAAGATGTTATTATTACTGGTGCAAAAACAGTTCTAAAATAATATTTGATTGACAAACCGAGTTGTTGTTTGGCAATGAGTAAGCGAAAAAAATGTGCTACAGCGTAAATTGAAATCAAGACAATTAAATAATAATACGCTGGAAAGCCAAGCTTAAATAAAAAGTAAGATATGGGTAAAATCAATAATGTCCAAAATCCTATAATAACTTGGTAATTTCGTATATTACCCGTAGCCTGTATAAGCGCAGAAATGGGGTTCTCAAAAACATTAACTAAAGAATATATCAGCATTAATTGAGAAAAGAGCACCATATCATCGCTAACTTGACTTAAGCCCAACCATATAACAAGTATTTTTGGCATTAAAATAATCAATGGTAAAGTAACTAAGAACAATAAATAAAAAGAAAGCTTAGAACTCCTAAAAACTAATTTAAACATATAATCATGCTCCCCAGAAGCATAACTCTTTATAATTTGTGGTCGTACCGCCATGTAAAAATTAGTACTGAAAGATACCACAATACTATTTATTTTATCAGATATTGCTTTTGCAGCATTTACTAAAGGGCCGAAAAAAATATTTAGAACTAATGTCTGGCCTTGTGTATTAAGAATGTACGTTACGCTGCCAAATATATTCCATCCCATATATCCTAGCATTTTTTTATATAATGATTGATCCCATGAAAATTGGTAGTTACATCCTTTTATTTTATATACGCAATACACACAATAGAATAGTGTTATCAAAAAAGTCACGAACATTGTCAGAAAACCATAAGTCAACAATTTATCAAAAGTTGACGCATAAAGAATATATGCCAATAAGAGTTTAAACATAACTTCAAGAAAACTCATAAATGCATAAATACCCATCTTTTCATGGGCAATAATTGACGACATATAGGGAATGGAAATTAAATCTATAAAGAAAGTAACAACCGAAAAGTAATAAACCCAAAGAGCAATATCTTTCTTGTCATTTGGTATCACTATAAAATCGTTTATTAGCCATGGTCCAATCGCTATAGCTACAAACATTAGCACTAAAGAAAAACTTAAAAAAATAGTTAGCAACATACTAAACACTCTATTGTAACTCTTACCATCTCCACTTCCCAACTCGAATGCTAAAAAACGTTGCGTGGCAGATGTCATCGAACCATTAAGCATCCCAAGAAAACCAACTACCCCCGCTACTACATTATAAATACCGTAATTCTCAATACCTAACTGTTCTAAAACGATTCGAGTTGTAAATAATGATACGAGAGACACTAATATCATTCGAAAATACAACAAAAGTGTATTTTTTGCTATTCGCTTATTATTTTCAGTATTGGGCATTAAGCATTCATTTTTTTAACTTTATTTTATTAATCATTATAGCTATTTCCTACGCTCCTGTTTACAAACCCTATACTATGTATCACATTAAAATTATTTTTAAATCCGCAGTAGCCAACCTTCAATTTTTTTTGTATTGGGAATATTTTCGGTCACTCTATGTCTAACATCTATAATTTGGGTAATAATTTATAAACTCTTTCAAATCTCCTTTAAAAGTAGTTTTAACTTAAATACACATCTTGCCGCCTCCAATCTTCCCACAATATATTTTAGTTTAACTCAGTAAATCAGGGTTTTCTCTTTCCAATTCATTGTATACATTTTTCACATCCTGCGAACTATCTTTATGCAAGATCAAATTAGCATTATCTGTACAAACAAAAATGGTATTTTTCAAGCCCACAAAAGCAGTATAATTGGTTGTCCCAATGACCATATTCCCATTTTTATCCACGGGGTGCCCAGTAGAGACCAAATAATCATAAACCGATTCAAAAGATCCCAAATCAGACCAAATGAAGGTGGATGGAACTACTTTTATTTTTTTGCTTCTTTCCATAACCGCATAATCAATGCTGATGGAGGGGATATCGAGAGACAACGCTAAATCTAACGTACCTTCAATATTGTTATCCCAGGCAATTTTGGATTTTTCGTATACTTCCGGTTTAAATGATTTCAATTCTTCCAGAAAAACTCCTGCTTTGAAACAAAACATGCCACTGTTCCATAGAAAATTTCCTTTGGCAATAAAATCCTTAGCAGTAACCTGATTGGGTTTTTCCCGGAAAGAAACAACATCGTCACCTTTACGTTCAATATAGCCATAGCCAATTTCAGGCTTGGTAGGAACAATTCCAAAAGTGACGATATACCCTTTAGCGGCTTTGGTAACTGCTTCGTTTATCGCTGCTTCGTAATTTTCCATTGCATCAATAATATGATCCGATGGGGTTACGATTAAAATATCTTCCGGATGAGCGGCAAAAGCAGCAAACGCAATGGCTGCAGCTGTGTTCCTTGGTGTCGATTCAATGATGTCAATATAGGAAGTGTTCGTTTTTTCTAAAATTTTTCTACTCAAATGACAGTTGTCAATGTTCCCGACAACCATCACTTTATCGGCTATATTGCGATTGCGATCTACGGTCATTTCAAATAAGGACTTGCCGTCAAAAATGTCTAAATATTGTTTGGGTTGACTTTTGCGTGACAATGGCCATAATCGGCTACCGACTCCTCCGGTTAGTATGACATGTGTAATTGAAGGTTTATTTTCCATGTTTTGCTTTTAAATCTTTGCTATATATGCTTTTATATTCTATACTTTTTACAATCTTCCATCAACTCCATCCCCTAAAATTCCTTTAACATCATACAATAAACTGATGTCATTTTGCAATTTAGAGATATCGATTGTCAGAAACTGATGGTGTGCCACTCCTAGAACGACTGCGTCAAATTTCTGATTTGGTATTAAATTAGTCGTAACCAAGTTATATTCTTTTTGTACTTCCAATGGATTTGCAAGAGGGTCATAAGTCGTTACTGTAATTCCGTAATCCGTTAAAGCAGCAATGACATCCACAATTTTGGTGTTGCGAACATCAGGACAATTTTCTTTGAAAGTGATTCCCAGCATTAAGAGCGTGGCCCCATTAACCGAAATTCCTTTTTTAATCATCAACTTTACCACTTGGGAAGCGACATAATCACCCATACTGTCATTCAATCGTCTCCCTGCTAAAATAATCTCAGGATGGTATCCAAATTCTTGTGCACGTTGCGCTAAATAATACGGATCTACCCCGATACAATGTCCACCAACCAATCCAGGTTTAAAAGGGAGAAAATTCCATTTTGTTTTTGCCGCTTCTAAAACAGCGTTGGTATCAATATTCATTAGATTGAATATTTTAGCCAGTTCGTTTACAAAGGCAATATTAATATCCCGTTGGGAGTTTTCAATTACTTTTGCAGCTTCGGCAACTTTTATGGAAGGAGCTAAGTGTGTCCCGGCAGTAATAACTGATTGGTACAACTCATTGACGCGCCTTCCGATTTCGGGAGTGGAACCCGAAGTAATTTTTAAAATTTTTTCTACGGTATGTTCTTTATCCCCGGGATTTATTCTTTCAGGGGAATATCCTGCAAAAAAATCAACATTAAATTGCAGTCCCGAAACCCTTTCCAACACCGGTACACATTCCTCTTCGGTTACCCCTGGATATACTGTAGATTCATAAATGACAATGTCTCCTTTTTTCAAAACACTGCCGACCGTTTCACTGGACTTATACAAAGGCGTTAAATCAGGACGGTTATTTTTATCTACCGGTGTGGGAACCGTTACGATGTAATAATTGCAATCCGCCAAATCAGTTACAGCTGTGGTACAATACAAGCCTTTAGTTTCACCGGGCTTTTCGAGCAGTACTTTTTGTAATATCGCATCTTCCACTTCAAATGTAGTATCCGTTCCTGATTGCAACGAAGCCACTCTGGATTGATTGATATCAAATCCTACAACAGCATGTTTGGTTGCAAATAACCGCGCTAGTGGTAAACCTACATAACCCAAACCAATCACTGCTATTTTTATAGTTGCACTCATTTTTTAAAACAATATCAATTAACTTTTGTTAACTATAATACACCGCTTCGCTATTCAAACTCACAAAAATGAGCTGAAATCGAGATAATTTTGTGTGCAAATATAGACATATAGATCAGTACTTTTATTGTATTTTAAAAGTTCAATGTTACATAATTATTATATCTACACAACAAAAAAATTAACGTGCTGTAAATCAGATATTAAACAAGCCCCCCAGCTTAAAATAAATTATATGCCATTTAAAACGGCATTGCTTTTTGCAAAAAAAATTCAATACACCAAACTATTTTTACTAAAAAAGCAGTATTTGTAAAATCAATTACAAATACTGCTTTGTATACTAAAAAACACCTGTTCCTTAATTAATTCATCGCAACGGATTTTAGAAACACCTCCAAGTTATAATTTACTTAAACTTCATTTTCAAAACACACCCCAATGATTCCAAAACCAGAACATAATGGGTGTTATTTACTTCCTGGACAATGGCGGTTTGAGTAGAAAATGGCCCTGAATCCAATGCTATGGTGTCGCCAACTTGAAATGGAACTACCGAAACTTCACAAGTATCAGGTCCGTCCAGTCCTCTTTTAATAATACTAATTTCTTCATCCCTGACAATGGCAGGTTTACCCAGCCAAAATAAATACCGTACCGCACCTGCCGACTGGAATACTAAATTTCGGTCAGACTCTGGCAATTGAACAAAAACATAGGAATTAAAAAGGGGTACTTCTACCTTCTTTTTTCGATCAGACCATTGACGCACTACAGTAATCAAAGGACAATAGCATTCTATTCCAAACTTTTTTAATTGTTCCGCTACTTTTTTCTCCCATTTGGGTTTTGTATAAACGACATACCAATTCATCTTGTTTGTTGTATAGTAATAAAATTAGTTTTCAGTGCAAGTAATCAGTCACAGTGTCAATATTCTGAATAAACTTTTAGACATGACAACACTCCTGTTACGCCACTCCTTTGCAACGTTGCAATTAATTAATTAGGAGCCTATCCCCTGATAAACAAACCCAATCGCTTCAAGGACCGGACCATCAAGTATGTTTCTTCCATCAAACACAAAAGCCGGTTTTTGCATGGAGTCATAAATTTTTTGCCAGTCATACTGGACAAATTCGTCCCATTCCGTAAGTATCGCTATGGCATGAGCGTTTTCGCAAGCTTCATAAGGCGTATCAAATGACATAATACTGGCTGCATTAGTGGAAGCCGCTCTGGTTGCTAAGTAATCCAAATCAGCCAACACTTTTTTTCTGGATACTTTAGGATCATAGACCGCAATTTTCGCATGTTCATTAATCAAATCATCGGCAACGTAAATAGCTGCTGATTCTCTGGTATCATTGGTATCTTTTTTGAAAGCCCAACCCAGGAATGTAATTTTTTTATCGGAAACGGTATTGTAAAGTGTTTGAATGATAGTATTGGAGAAACGTCTCTTTTGATGATCATTCATTATAATTACCTGTTCCCAGTAATCGGCCACTTCGTTCAATCCATACGATTTGGCGATATAGACCAGGTTCAAGATGTCTTTTTGAAAACAAGAACCCCCAAATCCAACAGACGCTTTCAGGAATTTTGACCCTATCCTGCTATCCATTCCTATGGCTTTAGCTACCTCATTGACATCAGCTCCCGTTTTTTCACAAAGCTCTGACATGGCGTTAATCGAAGAAATCCGTTGTGCCAAAAATGCATTCGCCGTAAGCTTAGACAGCTCTGATGACCAAACATTAGTTGTTAATATTTTAGCTGGAGCAACCCAATTTGAATACACATCAACCAGTGCCTGTATAGCCTTTTGTCCTTCTTCCGAAGGATCTCCACCAATTAAAATTCGATCCGGATTCAACAAATCCTGAACAGCAGTTCCTTCAGCAAGAAATTCCGGGTTAGAAAGAATTTGAAACTGCACCCCATTACCGGTATGATCCAGAATACTTTTGATTGCCTCAGCAGTTCTTACCGGAAGTGTCGATTTCTCAACCACTATTTTATTATCTTTTGCTACTCTGGCAATTTGTCTGGCACACAACTCAATGTATTTTAGGTCAGCCGCCATACCCTTCCCTTTTCCATAGGTTTTTGTAGGCGTATTTACTGATATAAAAATGATTTGGGCTTCGTCTATTGCTTTATCCACCTCCGTTGAGAAAAATAAATTTCTGCCTCTGGCTTCCCCAACAATTTTGTCTAATCCAGGTTCATAAATGGGAATATTATCTGTATTTGCATCGTTCCAAGCTGCAATTCGTTCTTCATTTAAGTCTACTACCGTAACTTGTATGTGTGGACATTTTTGAGCAATAACTGCCATGGTAGGACCTCCAACGTAACCGGCTCCTATGCAACAAATTTTTGTGATTTTCATTTTCTAATTTTCAATTTGCAAATATATTTTATTTTTTCTATCCACCTTTCCTCAAAAAAAGATTTTTTATTTAAGATTATCCCAGTACCAGCCAACGGCCTCTTTCAATCCTTCTTGCATGGAATACTTAGGATCATAACCTAATAAAGTCTTGGCTTTATCGATACTTGCCAAAGAATGTGGAATATCCCCCGCTCTGTTGGGCCCGTATTCAACAGGAACAGCAGCAATCCTCGGGTCATATTCCGACAAAAATTCTTTCAAATAATCAACCAGATTGTTTAACGTATTCCTGTCTCCATAAGCAGTATTGTAAACCGTATTTATCGCCACAGGATTTTTTGTCAGCATCGCCAACTCATTCATTTGAATCACATTGTCAATATAGGTAAAATCACGGGAGTAGTTTCCGTCCCCATTTATTTTTGGACTTTCCAATTGCATGAGTTGCATCACAAATTTTGGAATAACGGCTGCATAAGCTCCATTAGGATCTTGCTTCCTGCCAAAAACATTAAAGTATCGTAACCCTATTGTCTCTAAACCATAGGTTCTGCTAAATATTTCAGCATATAGTTCATTTACATATTTTGTTATTGCGTAAGGGGACAGCGGTTTTCCAATCACTTCTTCTACTTTTGGCAACCCAACGGAATCTCCATAAGTGGAAGAACTTGCCGCATAAACAAATCGTTTTACATTAGCATCACGAGCAGCTACCAGCATATTTAAAAACCCCGAAACATTGACATCATTGGTCGTAACCGGGTCAATTAAAGAACGTGGCACAGAGCCTAAAGCAGCCTGATGCAACACATAATCTACTCCTTTTACCGCATTTTGACAATCTGTTGCATTCCGAATATCTCCTTCTATTACACGAAAATTTGGATTATTGATAAAGTCTTTTAAATTATGTCTGTACCCTGTCGCAAAATTATCAAAACAAACCACTTCGTATCCTTTAGATAAAAAATATTCACAAAGATTAGAACCTATAAATCCTGCTCCGCCAGTAATTAATATGGTATTTTTTGTTCCTTCTTTCATATTTTCTTAATTTAAAAACAACCCATTATTTAGTTTGCTTTTTACGGAATTTTCTAGCAACTTTTTCGAAGATATTTTTTGGACTTTCCTCATCATGATATCCATTTGAATAAGTCCCATATCCATATCCGTAACCGTAACCATATCCGTAACCGTAACCAGCTCCGTATTTAGCTTTATTCTCAAAGCCATTCAAAATAATACTGGTATTATTTAACTCACCGCGCTTTACTCGGTTGTTCAGCAACATAATCATTTCTTTTTTAGTAAAATTCTGTCTTACAATATATAAAGTAACATCACAATATTGTGCTAATTCCAAAGCATCAGAAACCAGTCCAACTGGCGGTGTATCTAAGATAATGTAATCGTATTTTTTCTTTAACTCTTCAATTAAATCCTTCATTCCTTCACTCATAATCATCTCAGCAGGATTAGGAGGAACTGGACCCGAGAGAATAACATCCAGGTAGGGAATGTGCGTATGATTTATGATTTCTTCAACTGTTTTTTGCTTAATAAGATAATTGACAACTCCCACTTCATTGGACAAATTAAATTCAGTGAACAACTTAGGTTTTCTTAAATCAAGACCAATTACTACTGTCCTTTTCTCGCTTAACGCAAATACTGTTGCAATGTTGATAGAACAAAAAGTTTTTCCCTCACCACTTACTGACGATGTTATCATGAGTGTTTTAGCACCGTCTACATTTTGTTGTTTATATAAAAACTGAAGTGAAGAACGAATGGCCCTAAAGGATTCTGACAAAGCCGATTTAGGTTTGTCATAAACCGCTAAATTAGTATCATCTTTATTCAGCCCAATGACTCCTATCAAAGGAATTTGTGTCTGCTTACTGATATCCTCCGTATTTTGTATCGAATTATTAATAAAGAAAATGGCAAACACAAAAAGTAACGGAAACAATATTCCCAGAAATAATGCTAACACATAATTTACAGATGTTTTTGGCCCAATAAGTCCACCGCCAACATCCTTTGCCGGATCTATAAAATGGACGTCTGATAAATTTGCCGCTTTAACAATATCGGCTTCACTCCTTTTTTGAAGAAACGTGCTATAAATATTATCACTTAAATCATATTTTCGTTTAATCTTAATCAACTCTTGCTGATCTTCCGGAAGTTGTTTTATGGTACTTTCCGTTTCATTAATTTTACTGCTGACAATTGCTAAATCATACTGTAAAGAAGCTTTGGCTGTTGCTATATTTTCTAACAATACATTTTTAACAGCCTCCATTTGATTGTCGAAATCCTTGAATATCTTATCGCTTTTTACCGCATACGCCATTTCAGATCTTTGGGTAGACAATGCAATCAATTTCGAAACACTTACAACAATATTCGGATCTTCAATTCCTGCTACTGATGGTGCTGGAAGTTTAGAATAGTCAATACTATTCTTTAAATATGCTTTTAGTGAATTATAATAGGCCAGTTTACGTGTGACTTCGTCTTTCTTGACATCAAACTCCAGAATCTTATCCGAAAACTTGGCTCCGCCCTCTTCTATGTCATAGATATTTTTGTCTTTTCTAAATGATTTTAGTTCATTTCCCGTTTCCTTTAGTTGGGATTCCATCGTAACCAATGTACTGTCTATAAACGCAATTGTATTCGTCGCAAACTGATTTTTGCTGTCCAATTGTCTTTTCATAAGCATTTTAACTGTCGAATTCAAATATTCAACCATTCTTGCTTTATTGGTTCCTTGCATACCTAAGGTAATTATGGAACTGCCCTTATCATCTGATTTAACGTTTATTCCTTTGTATGCTGATACTGTTCCGTCAAAATCATTAAACCTTACAAAATACTCATTCCCTTTATAAAAACCAGGATTATCTTTTATTTGCAATTTCCAATTTAAAAAAGGCAATGCTACTTGCTCGCCAACTTTATATCTCTTTACTAAATCACCAATTGCAACCGCTGTATTACTGTAAGAATTACTTGAATAGGTTATTAATGAAACATTTTGGCTTTCAAATGGAATTCTGATTTCATATGTGTTTTCACTCAAAAATTTAATTCCAATTAGATTCCCTGTTAACTGCCCTTTTGATTTATCGATATTGACATAAAAAGGAACGGCTCCATAAGCATCTTCAAGTTTATATTTCCCTTGAACTAAGTAGTTAATGTAATATTGTAGTTTTTCCACAACCAATTCATTATGAGATCTGGATTGTAATGTTGTTGAAATGGTTTGAACCTGATCTGAAGTTCCCCCCCAGTTAAAAACCAAACTGGTATTTGAGGTAAAAAGAGGATTACTTTCTTCCTTTACCGAAATAAGTGTTTCCATACCGTAAATTTTTTCTTTACGAATATTTACTTGATAGGCAATTGTGAAAGTGATTAATAAACTCAGTAAAAACCATTTCCAATAACTTCCGATTTTCATCAAGAATCCCTTAAAGTCAAAACTCACTTGGTTTTCAAAAATCGAAAAATCTTTTATATCTAACATTTTCTGAACGCTGTTTTAATTTTTTAATAGCAAAAAGGTAGTTGTCCCCAATGACAATAGTGTAATGATTGTCCCCAACGATTCTATTCCTGTTTTTCCGGTTCCCCAAGTTTTTTGTTTGAGTGGTTTTACATAGATATAATCATTTGGTTGCAAATAATAATAAGGCGATTTCATCACATTTATATCGGTAAGATCTAAATCCTGCATTTGAACCCCGGTTGGTGTTTTCCTCATGATGGTCACCGATTTTCTATTTCCGGTAATCGTGATATCCCCAGAATTTGCCACAGCTTCCATAATAGTAACATGCTCCTGAAATAAAGTTTTAGTTCCCGTACTTCCTACTTCTCCATTAATAGTATATCTGAAACCTGCTAATTTTACGGTCACAAAAATATTAGCTTCGGTATTAAAATACTCTGCTAATAATTGCTTCTCAATTCTAACTCTAATCTCATCCAGCGTGTATCCAATCACGTTTAATTCTCCCAAAACAGGAACTCTGATATTCCCATGATCATCAACCGTAAAACCATCAAAATACAATCCTGCCTCTGATTTACCTCCTGAATTGCCTTCTCCTGTAGGGCTAAAAATAGCCACTAATTTTGGATCTATCGCTTTTATGGTGATACTCAAAACATCGTTAGTTTGCAATCGGTAAGGTTTTGATTCGACTGCTGCAATTGTGGCATCCTCTTGCGAATTATTCTTTTTCTGAAGATAAATTAAATCTTGAGTTGAAATACAAGAAGTAAATAACACACTAATAATTAGCAATAAATAGAATCCGGATTTGCTCATTTTCGATATTTTTAACGACAAATATAGCTTTTCATTTACGATTTAAAAAGCATAGCTATTCATTCAGTGGATTAATTATTTTTAAAAGACTTTTCAAAAGGCACTCTATGCAATATACTTCTCCCCAAGGTAACTTCATCTGCATATTCCAGTTCATCACCTACCGAAATTCCTCTTGCAATTGTTGATATAATTATTTCACAATCAGCAATTTGTTTGTAGATGTAAAAATTAGTGGTATCGCCTTCCATAGTGGAGCTTAAAGCAAATATTATTTCGTTTACACTACCTGATTTTACTTTTTCGACTAATGTAGTAATATTTAACTGACTAGGCCCAACCCCGTCAATAGGCGAAATTTTACCTCCTAAAACATGATAAATCCCTCTAAATTGACCCGTATTTTCAATTGCCATTACGTCACGAATATCTTCCACAATGCAAATGATTTGATGATTTCTGCTTTTGTTAGCACAAATTTCACACAGTACGCTATCCGAGATATTATGACAACTGCTACAATACTTAATATCTTCACGCATAGCCACCAAGGCTTGTGACAAAAAACCAGTTTGCTCTTTGGGTTGTTTCAATAAATGCAATACCAATCTTAACGCTGTTCGCTTGCCAATTCCCGGCAACTGAGACATTTCGTTAACTGCTTTTTCTATTAATTTTGAAGAAAATTCCATAAAAGCAAAAGTAGTCAATTTGTCCCGAACGTTCGGAATAGAAAATTTGAAAATTTGAAGATTATTTATGTAATTTGGTCCAAACAATTTTTACACAAAATGACTCCAAGCACCATTCTACTACTTATAATCGTTTATTTTGGAATTTTATTTTACATCTCCCATGCCGTAAGTAAAAAAGACAGTGGAAATGATGCTTTTTTTAAGGCCAATAAAAATTCAAAATGGTATCTAGTAGCTTTTGGAATGATTGGAACCGCACTTTCCGGAGTTACTTTTATTTCGGTTCCGGGAGAAGTGGGCGCACCAAGCGGAGAACAATTCAAGTATTTCCAGTTTGTATTGGGTAATGCGATTGGTTTTGTCATTATTGCAAAAGTGTTGCTGCCGCTGTATTATCGGATGAATCTAACTTCAATTTATGGTTATATCGAACACCGATTAGGAATTTATTCTTATAAAACTGCCGCAACAATTTTCCTGATTAGCAGAACAATTGGATCTGCATTCAGATTGTATCTCGTTGTGATTGTTTTACAACGTTTTGTTTTTGACTTTTACGGAATTCCTTTTGCCGTTACGGTTTTGATTTCGCTGGCTTTGATATTTGCTTATACCTATCGTGGCGGTCTAAAAACGATTATTATAACTGACACTTTACAAACTTTTTTCTTAGTCTCTTCTGTCTTTTTGACTATTTTCTTTATTTGCAGAAGTTTAAATTTAAATGCTTTTGAAGCCTTTGAGGAAGTGAAAAACAGCAATTATTCTAAAGTATTTTTCTTTGAAGATTTCATATCAAGCAAGTTTCATTTTGTGAAACAAATTCTGGGTGGAATTTTTGTAACCATTGCCATGGTCGGTTTGGATCAGGATTTAATGCAGAAAAACTTAAGTTGCAAGAACATTGGTGAAGCCCAAAAAAACATGTTTACCTTTACTGGAATATTTGTAGGTATCAATATCTTTTTCCTTAGCGTGGGTGCTTTACTTTACATCTATGCCACTAAAAACGGAATTGAAGTGCCAACCGATTTAGTTACCGGAAAACCCAGAACCGATTTACTTTTCCCTGAAATTGCCTTTAATCACTTAACGCTAATCCCATCCATTATTTTCTTATTGGGATTGACCGCTGCAACATTTGCGACAACTGATTCCGCATTAACAGCACTTACCACTTCATTTTGTGTAGATTTTTTAGGAATGGATAAAGCAGAAAATCTAAATAAACCAAATGTAGTACGAACCAGACATTTTGTTCATATTGCCTTTTCGTTTTTAATGTTTCTGGTCATTATTTTCTTTAATGCTATCAATGACAGTTCTGTAGTTGGAATGATTTTTAGGGTTGCATCCTATACGTATGGTCCACTTCTGGGATTGTATTGTTTTGGATTG
This sequence comes from Flavobacterium melibiosi, assembly GCF_048158545.1. NCBI lineage: Bacteria > Pseudomonadati > Bacteroidota > Flavobacteriia > Flavobacteriales > Flavobacteriaceae > Flavobacterium > Flavobacterium melibiosi. Next base: position 88,507 of record NZ_JBLNKU010000008.1, read on the forward strand.
TTTGTAAAGTCGAAGACTGTTAAAGACAAATTTGTTCCAATAATTTGTTTCCTATCTCCGGCTGTAACTTACTTTATCAGTGAAAATTCGAAAACATTATTTTTTGGATATGTATTCGATAACGAACTGATAATCGTAAACGGACTAATCACTTTTCTTGGATTGTTATTGATTAGCAAGAACGCTACTTCTGAAACACGATTTTAGATTTTTAGCCCATCCCGAAGTTTCGGGAGGCAGCGGCATCCTTTTCTTGTTCCGTTTTTTTAACGGAACAAGAAAAGATATAGCGAACAGCTGGACACGAGCGAAGCGAACTGACGAAGTAAATAGCTCTAAAACTAATATTGATTTGTTGCCAACATAACTAGCGTACACCCTATCTCGACTTTAATATCATTCAATTTCAACAATTGATAGAACTCCGGATTCTCAGTACCCGGATTAAAAATAACACGTTTTGGTTGCGCCTCAACAATATAATTGTAGTAATCGCGCTGACGCAAAGGATTCAGATAAAGTGTAACCGTATCGATATTTTTTAAAGGAATAGCTTTAGTTTGGATTTTTATTCCTGCTACTTCACCCGCGTTTTGACCAATTGCAAGAACAGAATGCCCTTTACCAACCAATTTTTCAATTGCTAAAAAGGAATATCTGGCTGGTTTTGTTGAAGCTCCAAGAACCAACGTTTTTTTATTTTTTATCATTTTCTGTAATTATATTTTGCAAAAGTAATCAAAAAGGTTCATGAGTTTAGCAATTATTAGGTTTAGTTACAAAAGCAATAAAAACAATATCCTAACATTTACACCTTTCATAGCATAAAAAAAAGAGTATTTTTACAGCATTAAATTAGAAAAATATGGATCTTTTTATTTACCTGTTTGTTGCCCTTTTTTCAGTATTGAATCCTATTGGTACCGTTCCTATTTTCGTAGGACTTACACAAAATGACACCAAAAAGGAGCGTTCCAGAATTTCTTTATGGACGGCGATAAATGTATTTATTATTCTTATTGTTTCGTTTTTTATTGGACAATATGTATTACTTTTTTTTGGAATTAGCATTGATGCGCTCCGAATAGCAGGAGGAATTATCATTGTGAGTTCAGGTTTTTCATTGCTTTCCGGCAAATTCACTAAGAAGAGAGGTATTAATAAAAAAGCAGAAACCGATGCTCAACAAAGGAATGACATTGCTTTGACTCCACTTGCAATCCCAATGCTTGCCGGTCCTGGATCTATTTCTTTACTTATTGCATTTTATCAGGAACACAATACAACTATGGAGATCATTATTTCTTCAATTGCTATTCTTGCAATTGCAGTTGCTATTTTTATTATCCTTAAAAGCGCTCATTATTTGGCAAAAATATTAGGAGCCTCCGGAATTATTGCGATATCAAGAATTGTAGGTTTTATTGTAATTGCGATAGGAATACAATATATTGTAAGTGCAATTATCAATATTATAAAAGGGAATTTAGCATAAGTATTTTCAATCTGGGCAAAGAATTCTGACTTTGCCCAGATTGAAAAAATTAATTTCTTGGCAAGAAAATTTCTGCCATCATACATCTGGCACTCCCTCCGCCACAAGCTTCAATAGTATCTAAACTTGAGCTTAAAATTTCAGCATGTTTTTCCAATTGCTCAATTTGTTTTGGAGTTAGACTTTGATGTGCAGCTGCACTCATAACCAAATATCGTTTTTCATTTGCTCCACGAACTTCAAGCATATTACCTACAAAATTGTTCATTTGAGCTTCGGTAATCAAAATAATTTCTTTTCCGTTTTCTTTTAGGTTATCCAAAACCATTTTGCGTTCTTTCTTATCATCGATACAATCAGAACAAATCACTGCAAAAGTTTCTCCCAAGCACATCATCACATTGGTATGATAAATCAGTTTTCGCTCTGAATCGACTGTTTGGAAAGCTTCAAAAATTACTGGTGCGTAATCAAAATCTTCACAGAATTCGATAAATAATTCTTCATCAGCTCTGGGAGATAAAGCGCAATACGCTTTGCTATTAGCTCTGTCCAGAACTAAACTTCCCGTTCCTTCCAAGAAAAAACCATCTTCCTCAGCCGACGTGTAATCCATTATATTACTGATTACAAAACCTTTATCTTCCAAGATATCTAAAATATCTTCGCGACGTTCCTCACGGCGATTTTCGGCAAACATTGGATATAAAGCTACATCCCCATTTTCGTGAAAAGAAACCCAATTGTTTGGAAAAATACTATCCGGTGTATCTGGATTTGAAGTGTCATCAACAACAGTTACATCAACACCTACTGCTCTTAATTTTTCCACAAAAGCATCAAATTCTTGTTGCGCTTTGGCATTTACCGTAGCCGGTAAAAGTCCTTCTATTACTTTTTGATAATAATTATTTACCGCCGTTTGCTCGTTCATTCGAAATGCAACCGGGCGAATCATCAATATGGAATTTGTTGTTTGTTTCATTTTTTATTTTTTTATTTCGTAGAGACGTTGCAATGCAACGTCTCTACATTGAAATTAATCTCTAATTAAAGGTAAGGTAGAACATCGTAATAATCCTTCTTGTTTCGCAATTTCTGCATATGGAATTTCTTCAACTACAAAACCGTTTGCACGCAACCAATTGTTAAGTCTAGTGAAGTTTTTTTCGGAAACTACAACATTCGTATCTATGGAAAAAATATTAGAATTCATATTATACATTTCCGCTCTGGTAATGTGAAACAAGTTTTCTTTTCCAAAAAGATTTATAAGAAAAAGATAGTCTGCCTCCTCACGGAATCCTCTTTTGTAAATAATCCCTTTATCAGCTCCAACAGGCTGAAAACAACAGTCCAGATGTAAAGCATTGTCGCGGGCTTCAATTTTTGATTTAACCAAATCGAATCCTTTGACAATTTTATTTGGAAACAACTCTTTGATGTATTGAACGCCTTGCACATTGGTTCTTGCCGTAATATAATCTTTGTAATCACTGCCTTTATAAGTTCCAATAAAAATATAGTCATTCCACAAAATCACATCTCCACCTTCAATATGTACTTCCTCTGGAGGGCGCACCACTTTTTTAGGTTCAATTTGGTCAATTATATATTGAATAGCATCTAATTCTCGTTCTCTATCCGGCAAAATATTCGATTTTACAAAAGTGTCATCAATCACAAAACCAATGTCTCTTGTAAATATCTGATTGTAATTTTCAATCATTTCTGGGCGAAAAACAGTCACATTATATTTTTTCAGCACGGTGTTAAATGCTTCCATTTCAGCAACCATATCAGACTCTATAGGATAAGTCCCCGCTAAAATATGCTCTAATGATTTTGGATCATAGGCTTCATCAGCCTTTGGAGTTGGTCCATTATTAACTGCTGAACCTAAAACTACGGTTCTTAATCTTGAAGTCTCATTCTTTATATGTAACGCTAGCATGAATTTTCACTTTTGGCAAATATAAAAAAAGCTTCACAAATTAGTGAAGCTTTTTGAATTGAATTTATCTTTTGTCAGCGGTAACAAAATCCCTCAAAGGACTACCAGTATATACTTGTCTTGGTCTTCCGATCGGTTCTTTGTTTTCTCTCATTTCTTTCCATTGTGCAATCCAGCCAGGTAAACGGCCTATTGCAAACATTACAGTAAACATATCTGTAGGAATCCCCAATGCTCTGTAAATAATCCCAGAATAGAAATCTACATTTGGATATAAGTTTCTTGATTTGAAATATTCATCTTCTAAAGCTGATTCTTCCAGTTTCTTAGCGATAGCAAGAATTGGATCTTCCACTCCTAAAGTTGCCAAAACTTCGTTAGCCGCTTTTTTAATGATTTTTGCTCTTGGATCGAAATTTTTATATACTCTGTGACCAAATCCCATCAATCGGAAAGGATCATTTTTATCTTTTGCTTTAGCTATATATTTCTCAGCGTCACCACCATTTTTGTGAATTTCTTCTAGCATTTCGAGTACTGCTTGATTGGCACCACCATGTAATGGTCCCCAAAGTGCAGAAACTCCTGCTGATATTGAAGCAAATAATCCAGCGTGAGAAGAACCTACCATTCTAACTGTTGATGTAGAACAATTTTGCTCATGATCCGCATGAAGAATAAACAATCTATCTAACGCATCAATTACAACAGGGCTTGCTTTATAAGGTTCCGTTGGTAATTCAAACATTAAACGCATGAAGTTTTCTACATATCCTTTTGTGTTATCATAATAATTTAAAGGATACCCCATACTTTTTCTGTACGTCCAAGTTGCAATTACCAAGAATTTACCCATGGTTTTACAAACTGCTTCATACATTTCTTTTTCATTTTCAACATTCACTGACTTTGGATTAAATGCTGTCAAAGCACTTGTCAAAGCAGCTAAAACACCCATTGGATGCGCTGTTTTTGGAAAACCGTCAATGATGTTTTTCATTTCTTCGTTTACCAAAGTATATTTTCTAATATCATTTTCAAATTGTTCCAACTGAACTTTAGTTGGCAATTCTCCAAAAATTAAAAGATAAGAAACTTCTAAGAAATCTGCCTTTTCAGCCAAATCTTCTATTGAATACCCTCTATAACGCAAAATCCCAAGCTCTCCATCAAGGAAAGTAATTTCGCTTTTACAAGAACCTGAATTTTTGTAACCCGGATCAATAGTAATTGCACCCGACAAATCACGTAATTTGTTAATATCGATAGCTACTTCATTTTCAGTTCCTACAATAATAGGAAGTTCGAATTTTTTGCCATCTAATTCTAATGTTGCTGTTTTTGACATAATATATTTGGAAATAAAACTTTTAAAATAAATAATTTACCAAATCTAGGGAATTTCAAATTAATTAAAAAATGAATACGACAATGAAATTGTTAAAAGTCAAAAAAAAAGCCATTCAATTTACATGAATGGCTTTGTCAGAAAAAAATATTTTGAATTATTTTATTTTGAAAGCTTTTAAACCTGGAAAATAAGCTGTACTTCCTAGTTCTTCCTCAATTCTTAATAATTGGTTGTATTTAGCCATACGATCTGAACGAGAAGCAGAACCTGTTTTAATTTGACCGCAATTCAAAGCTACTGCTAAATCGGCAATTGTATTATCTTCTGTCTCTCCTGAACGGTGTGACATTACTGAAGTATAACCCGCATTTTTAGCCATATTAACTGCTGCAATAGTCTCAGTCAAAGTTCCAATTTGGTTTACTTTTACAAGAATAGAATTAGCAATTCCTTTTTCAATACCAGTTGACAAACGTGTCACATTAGTAACGAATAAATCATCTCCAACTAATTGTACTTTATCTCCAATTTTATCAGTAAGTAATTTCCAACCGTCCCAGTCATTCTCATCCATTCCATCTTCGATAGAAATAATTGGATATTTAGAAACTAGTTCTGCTAAATAATCAACTTGTTCCGCAGAAGATCTAATCTTACCTGTTTCACCTTCAAATTTACTGTAGTCGTATTTACCGTTAACATAAAACTCTGCAGAAGCACAATCCAAAGCAATCATGATTTCATCTCCAAAAGTATAACCTGCAGTTTCAACTGCTTTTTTAATCGTATCTAAAGCATCCTCTGTTCCACCAGGAAGATTTGGCGCAAAACCACCTTCATCACCAACAGCAGTTGAAAGACCTCTGTCGTGTAACACTTTTTTCAAACTATGAAAAATTTCCGTTCCCATTTGCATTGCATGTGAAAAAGAAGTTGCTTTCACTGGAAAAATCATAAATTCCTGAAACGCGATAGGCGCATCAGAATGAGAACCTCCATTGATGATATTCATCATTGGAACTGGTAATGTATTCGCAGAAACACCACCTACGTATCTGTATAAAGGCAACCCTAATTCATTCGCAGCAGCTTTTGCTACAGCAAGAGAAACACCTAAAATTGCATTTGCCCCTAAGTTAGATTTATTTGGAGTACCATCTAAATCAATCATCATTTGATCAATAACATTTTGTTCGAAAACTGAAACTCCAACAAGTTCTTCAGAAATAATGGTATTAACATTTTTCACAGCATTCAAAACTCCTTTTCCAAGAAATGCCTTTCCTCCATCACGTAATTCAACGGCTTCATGCTCTCCAGTTGAAGCTCCAGATGGAACAGCAGCTCTTCCTAAAACACCATTATCTGTAATTACATCTACTTCAATTGTAGGATTTCCTCTTGAATCGAAAATTTGTCTTGCGTGAATTTTGATAATTATACTCATAATACTAAAATTTAAATTTTAAAATACAAATATATTCTATCTTTTGTAATGATTTAATGAAAATAATGAATGTTATTAACGAAAACGTTATAATTTTTTGACAAACAAAACATTTAGGCTATTTTAAGAATTTATTTTTACATTATCTGTTATTTTTTTCCATTCCCATTAAAATAAAAATACACGAATCCTGAACACTTTGACCCAAACTTATCCAAGTAAACTTCAACCTAAAACAAATTAATTTCAAGGAATAAAAAATCAAAACTTACTGATTATCAATAATATACATTAACTTTATATTCCTTTCTAGAAAGACAAGAATACACTTTATATCGTATATTTTTTAATTGGAAATTTTGACTATTCAATCTATAAATTAAAAAAATAAAAATGTGATGGAAACTTTAAAAAACCTTAACAATTTAATCAATTCTAGTGAAATCGTAGCATTATTGAACAAAACTGCTTCTCCATTGGAAAATACAACAGATTTAGATCCATTAATCGACTCTATCGGAGACGCAAAATATGTCCTTTTAGGCGAAGCCTCACACGGAACACATGAATATTATACCTGGAGAGCCAAAATTACGCAACGGTTAATTAAGGAAAAAGGGTTTTCGTTTGTAGGAGTAGAAGGGGATTGGCCCGATTGCTATCGTTTGAATCGGTATGCTAAAGGATATCTAAATTCTGGAAAAGACATCTATAGTGTGATGTCTGAATTTAAAAGATGGCCAACATGGATGTGGGCTAATTGGGAAACTGCCGCCTTTATAGATTGGCTCAAGTCTCACAATGAAAACTTAGCTGCCGATAAAAGAATAGGATTCTATGGCTTAGACGTTTACAGTTTTAGGGAATCAATGAATTCGATCATTCAATATTTAGAAAAAAATGACCCCAAAGCACTAGCGGTTGCAAAAACAGCTATGAAATGCTTTGAACCTTACGGCAAAGACGAAGGTCAATCCTATGCCAGAGCCTCTTCATACGTACCGGAATTATGTGAAAAAGAAATCCTGCACATGCTTGCCGAAATACTAAAAAATGTCCCCAACTACAATTCCGATGCAGAAAATGTTTTGAGTACCGAACAAAATGCATTCATTGCCAGAAATGCTGAAAAATATTACCGCGCCATGATCAAAAGAGGTTCCGCCTCTTGGAATATTCGTGACGAACACATGGTTTCCACTATACAACGTCTCATGAAATTCCATGGAAAGGAAGCGAAAGTCATAGTTTGGGAGCACAACACCCACATCGGTGACGCCCGTGCCACAGAAATGGCCTCTGAAGGAATGGTAAACGTCGGACAGTTAGTTAGAGAACAACATTTGATTGATGGAGTTGTTGCAGTAGGATTTGGATCTTATAAAGGCAGTGTGGTTGCCGGAAGAGAATGGGGAGATTCTATGCGGAAAATAAAAGTTCCTGAAGCTGTTGCGGGCAGTTGGGAGCATGCTTTTCATCTTGCAAGTAACGGAAAAAACAAATTAGTACTACTCAATAAAATAAAGGACGAAAAATGCCTTTCTTCTTATATAGGACACAGAGCTATTGGAGTTGTTTACAATCCAGAACATGAAAGATTTGGAAATTACGTCCCTACAATAATTCCAAAAAGATATGATGCTTTTATTTTTCTTGACGAAACAAGCGCTTTACATCCAATACACATTCAGCCTGATGGACACCAAATCCCAGAAACATTCCCTTTCGGGATGTAAGTTTTCATTGCTTTATAAAAAAAGGGCTTGACTTACTAAAAAGTCAAACCCTTGTATTTTAAATACATAAGCAGTAATGAACCCTATTAAAGCGTTAGCCTTTTATATTTTCAATAAACTGATCGAATAAATAAGAGGAATCATGTGGTCCAGGACTTGCCTCCGGATGGTATTGAACTGAAAAACAATTTTTGTTTCTCATGCGCATACCTGCAACCGTCCCATCGTTTAGGTGAAGGTGTGTAATTTCCAAATCAGGATGATTATCCAACTCTTCTTTATTTACGGCAAATCCATGATTTTGAGAAGTGATTTCTCCTTTTCCTGTAATAATGTTTTTTACAGGGTGATTTATTCCTCTGTGACCGTTAAACATTTTATAAGTTGAAATTCCATTTGCCAAACCAATCACTTGATGTCCAAGACAGATTCCGAATAATGGTTTGTTATTTTCAAGAATTTCTTTTGCTACTTGAATAGCACCAGAAAGAGGCTCAGGATCACCAGGTCCGTTAGATAAAAAATATCCATTTGGATTAAATGCTGCTAAATCTTGATAAGATGAATCATAAGGAAATACTTTTATATAGCAATCTCTTTTAGCAAGATTACGAAGGATATTCGTTTTAATCCCTAAATCAAGTGCAGAAATTTTATAGGTTGCATTCTCATCACCAAAAAAATAAGGCTCAGTAGTAGATACTTTAGAAGCTAATTCTAATCCTTTCATATCTGGAACTTTTGCCAATGAAGCTTTAAGTTCTTCGATTGGTGTTTCATCTGTACAAATCACAGCGTTCATAGCGCCATTGTCACGTATGTAACTTACCAGAGCACGTGTATCTACATCAGAGATACAAATAAGGTTTTGTTTAATAAAATAGTCTTCTAAACTCCCTGAAGCACCTTCACGAGAATAATTGAAGCTAAAGTTTTTACAAACCAATCCAGCTATTTTAATACTTTGTGATTCAACTTCTGAATCGTTTACACCATAATTCCCAATATGGGCATTGGTGGCTACCATTAATTGACCAAAATAAGAAGGGTCAGTGAATATTTCTTGGTAACCTGTCATTCCTGTGTTAAAACAAACTTCTCCAAAAGTGGTTCCACTGATTCCAATAGATTTACCATGGAATATGGTACCGTCACTTAATAGAAGAATTGCTTTTTGTCGTGTTGTATATTTCATTCGTTGATTTCTATTATTTTTTTAATAGTCTCATGGAACTCGCAAAGCTCGTTTCATCTGTAGTTAAATATTGTGCAAATTTAATCCTTTAAAGCAATGGATGCAAGTTTTTGAAATTTATTGTAAAATAAAAAACATACTAATCTAGCCCTGATGATCCCGAAGCGTCGGGAGGCATCCTTTTGCTTTTTATTTAAAAGCAAAAGATACAGTGGACAGCAGGACAATACGCGATTAAATCTCAAGGTTTTTGCTCCGAAAAAATCAAAAAAAAAGGATAAACTAGTACTAGCTTATCCTTGATTTTTATTGAATGATTATTTTCATAATTATTCAGCAGTCTCTGTAGTTGTTTCAGTTTCAGCAGCTGGAGCTTCAGTAGCTTCATCTTTCTTAGCTTTACCACCACGACGGCTTTTTGCTTTTTTAACTTCTTTTTTACCACCATTGTAAAGTTCATTGAAATCTACCAATTCGATCATTGCCATATCAGCATTATCTCCTAAACGATTTCCAACTTTAATGATACGAGTGTATCCACCTGGACGGTCTCCTACTTTAGCAGCTACGTCTCTGAACAAGTCAGTTACAGCATATTTACTACGTAAGTAAGCAAAAACGATACGACGATTGTGAGTTGTATCAGCTTTTGATTTTGTTATTAAAGGCTCAACGAATTGTTTAAGCGCTTTAGCTTTAGCAACAGTAGTGTTAATACGTTTGTGCTCGATAAGAGAACAAGCCATATTAGCTAACATAGATTTTCTATGTGCAGTCTGTCTGCTTAAGTGATTGAATTTTTTTCCGTGTCTCATTGCTATGTAAATTTAAACCTTGCGGCTTAGATTATTCTTTATCTAGTTTGTATTTTGCTAAATCCATACCGAAGTTCAAATTTTTAACTGCAACAAGCTCATCAAGTTCAGTTAAAGATTTTTTACCGAAATTACGGAATTTCATTAGGTCATTTTTATTGAACGATACTAAATCACCAAGTGTATCAACTTCAGCCGCTTTCAAACAATTTAATGCTCTTACAGAAAGATCCATATCAACAAGCTTAGTTTTAAGCAATTGTCTCATATGTAATGATTCTTCATCATATGATTCTGTTTGTGCAATTTCGTCAGCCTCGAGTGTAATTCTTTCGTCAGAGAACAACATGAAATGGTGAATTAAAACTTTTGCAGCTTCAGTAAGGGCATCTTTTGGATTAATAGAACCATCAGTTTTAATTTCAAAAACTAATTTTTCGTAATCTGTTTTTTGCTCTACACGGAAGTTTTCAATGGCATATTTTACATTTTTTACCGGAGTAAAAATTGAATCTGTAAAAATAGTTCCAATTGCAGCATTCTGTTTTTTGTTCTCTTCAGCAGGAACATATCCTCTACCTTTTTCGATCGTTAAATCGAAATTAAGTTTGATTTTACTGTCTAAATTACAGATAACCAGTTCTGGATTCAAAACTTGGAAACCTGAAATAAATTTTTGAAAATCACCAGCTGTTAATTGGTCTTTACCTGAAACAGAAATAGTAACTGATTCATTATCTATATCTTCAATTTGACGTTTAAAACGTACTTGTTTAAGATTAAGAATAATTTCGGTAACGTCTTCAACAACTCCTGAAATAGTAGAAAACTCATGATCTACACCTTCAATGCGAACAGATGTAATTGCATAACCTTCTAATGCTGAAAGCAAAACTCTTCTAAGTGCATTACCAACGGTCAATCCGTATCCTGGTTCTAAAGGTCTAAATTCAAATTTACCTTCAAAATCGGTTGAATCGATCATGATAACTTTATCGGGCTTCTGAAAATTAAATATTGCCATAAATTTCGACTAAGTCAATTATTATTTGTTGTACAACTCTACGATTAATTGTTCTTTAATGTTTTCTGGGATTTGAAGTCTCGCAGGTACAGAAACGAAAGTACCTTCTTTGATATCATTATTCCAAGTAATCCATTCATAAACATGACTTGAATTAGATAAAGAACGTTCGATAGCTTCTAATGATTTAGATTTTTCACGAACAGCAACTTTATCACCAGGCTTAAGGTGGTAAGAAGGAATATTAACCACTTCACCATTTACAGTAACGTGTCTGTGAGAAACGATTTGACGAGCACCTCTTCTAGAAGGAGCAATACCCATTCTGAAAACAACGTTATCTAATCTTGCTTCACACAATTGTAATAATACTTCACCAGTAACTCCTTTAGTAGCTGATGCTTTTTCGAATAAGTTTCTGAATTGTTTTTCTAATATTCCGTAAGAATATTTAGCTTTTTGCTTTTCCATTAACTGGACAGCATATTCAGATTTTTTTCCTCTTTTTTTAGCCATCCCGTGTTGTCCGGGTGGGTAATTTCTTTTTTCGAAAGCTTTATCGTCTCCGAAAATTGCCTCGCCAAATTTACGAGCAATTCTTGTACTTGGACCAGTATATCTTGCCATTTTAAATTGTTTAAGGTAGAGATTATGAATTCAGGTCTTATCCTTCGATAATCTATTTTCTACCTAGGTTATACTATATAATATATTTTGAGTATTATACTCTACGTCTTTTAGGAGGACGACATCCGTTGTGAGGCATTGGAGTAACATCGATAATCTCTGTAACTTCAATTCCACCGTTATGCAAAGAACGAATAGCAGACTCACGTCCGTTTCCTGGTCCTTTTACATAAACTTTTACTTTTTTAAGTCCAGCTTCAAGAGCTACTTTACTACAATCTTCTGCTGCCATTTGGGCTGCGTATGGAGTATTCTTTTTAGAACCTCTAAAACCCATTTTACCAGCTGAAGACCAAGAAATAACTTCACCTTTTTTGTTTGTCAAAGAAATGATGATATTGTTAAAAGTAGCAGAAATATGAGCTTCTCCCGTTGATTCAACGATAACTTTACGTTTTTTTGCAGTTGCTTTAGCCATATTACTTATTATTTAGTTGCTTTTTTCTTGTTGGCAACAGTTTTTCTCTTACCTTTTCTTGTTCTAGAGTTGTTTTTAGTTCTTTGTCCTCTTAATGGAAGACCAGTTCTATGACGGATACCTCTATAACATCCAATATCCATTAAACGTTTGATGTTTAAAGAAACTTCAGAACGTAATTCTCCTTCAATTTTAAAAGTTGATACCGCCTCACGAATTGCTCCGATCTCGTCATCATTCCAATCTTGAACTTTTTTATCTTGGCTAACTTGAGCTTTCTCTAAAATCTCAACAGCTCTACTTTTTCCTAATCCGAAGATATAGGTAAGTGCTATAACACCTCTCTTATTTTTTGGGATATCTACCCCTGCTATTCTTGCCATAACTATCCTTGTCTTTGTTTAAATCTAGGATTCTTTTTGTTTATTACGTACAATCTCCCTTTTCTTCGCACAATTTTGCACTCGGGACTTCTCTTTTTTACTGAAGCTCTAACTTTCATTTTGAATATCCTTTAATATCTATAAGTAATTCTTGCTTTTGACAAATCGTAAGGGCTCATTTCTAGTTTCACTTTATCACCAGGTAATAATTTGATGTAATGCATACGCATTTTTCCAGATATATGTGCGATTACAATATGTCCATTTTCTAACTCTACACGGAACATTGCATTTGATAATGCTTCAATGATCGAACCGTCTTGTTCTATTGCTGATTGTTTTGCCATAAATTAAGCTACTGCTTTTCTATTTTTACCAGTCTTCATTAAACCATCATAATGTCTATTTAACAAATATGAATTGATTTGCTGCATCGTGTCTATGGCAACTCCAACCATAATAATTAATGAGGTTCCTCCAAAAAACATTGCCCAAGATTGTTGAACATCCATAACGCTTACAACAATTGCCGGGAACACAGCAATTAAAGCAAGAAATAAAGATCCTGGGAAAGTTATTAAAGACATCACTTTGTCAAGATAATCAGAAGTTTCAACTCCAGGTCTAACACCAGGAATAAAACCACCACTTCTCTTTAAATCATCAGACATTTTGTTTGTAGGAACAGTAATAGCAGTATAAAAGAAAGTAAACACAATTATTAAAGTTGCGAAAACTAAATTATACCAAAAACCGAACATATTACTAAAAGCGCCGACAATTGATTGTGATGCATCTGATTTTGACAACCCTGCCACAGCAGCAGGTATAAACATAATTGCCTGAGCAAATATAATAGGCATAACCCCAGAAGCATTAAGCTTTAATGGAATCCATTGTCTATTACCACCCATAACATCTTGTTCGTAATCACCTGAAGTTGTACGGCGAGCGTACTGAACAGGTATTTTGCGGACTGCCATCACTAATAATACACAAGCAATAATAACCAGTAACCAGATAATAACTTCGATAACCAATAACATTGGCCCACCATTATTATTAGTCACACGGGTCGTAAATTCTTGAATAAAAGCTTGTGGAAATCTAGCTAAAATACCTACCATAATCAACAATGAAATACCGTTTCCGATTCCTTTGTCAGTGATCTTCTCTCCTAACCACATGGCAAAAATTGTACCTGTAACCAAAATAATTACTGAAGAAAATAAGAATTCAAAAGAATTAAATCCTAATAGAAAAGCATTACTTGGTAATGTTCTATAAAGATTATAGATATAAGTTGGTCCTTGAACTAAAGTAATACCTATTGTTAACCAACGAGTAATTTGATTAATCTTTTTTCTACCACTTTCTCCATCACTTTGAAGTTTTTGCAAATAAGGTATTGCAATTCCCATTAACTGAACAACGATTGACGCAGAAATGTAAGGCATAATACCCAAAGCAAACACTGAAGCTTGAGAAAATGCACCCCCTGTAAACATGTCAAGAATAGAGCCGATTCCATCCTTAGTCTGGCCGGCTAAATTCCCTAATTGTGTTGCATCAATACCTGGAAGAGTTACTTGAGCTCCAAAACGATATACTAAAAGCAATCCTAAAGTGATTAGAATTCTATTTTTCAGTTCCTCGATTTTCCAAACATTACTTAACGATTCAATAAATTTCTTCATCTTAATAGAAAAATTATATTGTTACAGCTTCTCCACCAGCAGCTTCAATAGCAGCTTTTGCAGTAGCAGTAAATTTGTGAGCGGTTACCTTTAATTTTGCTGTCAACTCTCCTCTTCCTAAAATCTTAACGATTTCGTTTTTAGTAGCCAAACGGTTAGCAACGTATACTGTCATATCAACAGCATCCGTTATCACACCATTGTCTACCAACAATTGAAGCGTATCAAGGTTTACACCTTCGTATTCTTTACGATTGATGTTTGTAAAACCAAACTTAGGCACACGTCTTTGAAGTGGCATTTGACCACCTTCAAAACCAATCTTTTTAGAATAACCAGAACGAGATTTTGCTCCTTTGTGACCTCTTGCAGAAGTACCACCTTTTCCAGAACCTTCTCCTCTACCTAATCTTTTATTTTGATTGTGTGTAGAACCTTCAGCAGGTTGTAAGTTACTTAAATTCATAACAGTATTTGTTATTTAGTTTCCTCAACAGAAACTAAGTGTTTAACTTTATTTATCATCCCAAGGATTGTAGGGTTTGAATCATGCTCTACAACTTGTCCCATTTTACGTAGACCTAAAGCTTCTAATCCTCTCTTTTGAGTAAGAGGACAGTTGATTTTGCTTCTAACTTGTTTTACTAATAATTTAGCCATAATTTCCTTGAATTAACCTTTAAAAACTTTTTCTAAAGAAACGCCTCTTTGTTTTGCAACAGTATAAGCACTTCTCATTTGCAATAAAGCATCAAAAGTTGCCTTAACTACGTTGTGAGGATTTGATGATCCTTGTGATTTAGATAATACATCATGAATTCCTACTGATTCAAGAACTGAACGAACAGCTCCACCAGCAATAACCCCTGTACCATGAGAGGCAGGAATTAAGAATACACGTGCACCACCAAATTTACCTTTTTGTTCGTGAGGAACTGACTGACCATTCAAAGGAATTTTTACTAAATTTTTCTTAGCATCTTCTACTGCTTTCGCAATTGCTTCAGAAACGTCTTTAGATTTTCCTAATCCATGTCCAACTACTCCATTTTCATCACCTACAACTACAATAGCAGAAAAACCGAAAGCTCTACCACCCTTTGTAACCTTAGTAACACGATTTACACTTACCAAACGATCTTTTAATTCAAGACCACTTGGTTTTACTAACTCTACATTCTTGTATTTACTATTAGACATACTATATTAGAATTTAAGTCCAGCCGCTCTTGCGCCTTCCGCTAATGATTTAATACGACCGTGATATAAATAACCTCCTCTATCGAAAGTTACTACGTCTATCCCAGCTTTTAAAGCTTTTTCAGCAACTAGTTTTCCAACTGCTGTAGCAACTTCAATGTTCGTACCGTTACCTATTTCTTTTTCTCTTGAAGAAGCCGCCAATATAGTAACTCCGTTTACATCATCAATAAGTTGAGCGTAAATTTCTTTGTTACTTCTAAATACAGATAGTCTTGGATTAGTAGCAGTACCACTAATTGATTTTCTAATTCTGAATCTAATTCGTTGTCTTCTTTCAGGTTTTGTTAATGACATAATCTTATTTTTTAAGCTGATTTACCTGCTTTTCTTCTTAATACTTCACCTACAAATTTAACACCTTTTCCTTTATACGGCTCAGGCTTACGGAAACCTCTGATTTTCGCAGCTACCTGACCTAAAAGTTGTTTGTCAAATGATGTTAATTTCACGATAGGGTTTTTACCTTTTTCAGATATTGTTTCCAAAGTTACTTCTGGAGCAATTTCTAAAACTATATTGTGAGAGTAACCAAGTGCTAAATCTAATTTTTGTCCTTGATTTGAAGCTCTATAACCAACTCCTACCAATTCTAATGACTTAGTAAAACCATCTGTTACACCGATAATCATGTTATTGATTAAAGATCTGTACAAACCGTGTTTTGCTCTTTGGTCTTTGTGATCAGACGATCTGTCTACTTGAACTTGACCGTCTTCAACTGTAACAGTAACGTCCGAAAACTCCTGAGTTAGTTGACCATTTTTTCCTTTTACTGTAATAATACCATTTGCAACTTCAACAGTTACACCAGCAGGGATTACAACCGGACTTTTACCTATTCTTGACATCTTATATAGTCTTTAAATTAGTATACGTAACAAATTACTTCACCACCAACATTTAATTGTCTGGCTTTCTTTCCCGTCATCAAACCTTTTGATGTAGAAACAATAGCAATTCCTAATCCGTTAAGGATTCTAGGAATAGTTGAAGAACTTGAATATTTACGTAAACCTGGTTTACTAATTCTTTGGATATCTTTAATTACTGACTCTTTAGTATCTTTATCATACTTCAAAGCGATTTTGATTGAACCCTGAACAGCGTTGTCCTCAAATTTGTAACTCAAGATATAACCTTGATCAAATAAGATCTTAGTTATTTCTTTTTTTAGATTAGATGCAGGAATTTCAACAACTTTGTGGTTTGCAGCCACAGCGTTACGAACTCTTGTCAAATAATCTGCAATAGGATCTGTATACATGTGTATTAATTTGCGGTTTTGGTTTTCAACAAACTATTTGCCGAACCTGAAACCAATTTATAAATGTTTATGATACAGACAAAACGTAAGTTAAGTCTGTATCAGGACGCAATAAATTACGTCTTACCAAGATGCCTTTTTAACACCAGGTATCAATCCGTTATTTGCCATTTCACGAAATGTAACACGTGAAAGACCGAATTGACGCATATACCCTCTTGGTCTACCTGTTAATTTACAACGATTGTGCAAACGAACTGGTGAAGCATTTTTTGGTAACTTTTGCAAACCTACGAAATCTCCAGCTTCTAACAAAGCTTTTCTTTTCTCAGCATACTTTGCTACTGTTTTTTCTCTCTTAACCTCGCGGGCTTTCATTGATTCTTTAGCCATGTCTTAATTCTTTTTAAAAGGTAATCCTAATTCTGTCAATAGAGACTTTGCTTCTTTATCTGTTTTTGCACTAGTTACAAAAGAGATATCCATTCCTGAAATTTTGTTTACTTTATCAATATCAATTTCTGGGAAAATGATTTGCTCCAAAACTCCAAGGTTATAATTTCCTCTTCCGTCAAAACCAGTAGCTTTAATACCACTGAAATCTCTTACACGTGGCAAAGCTGAAGTAATAAGTCTATCTAAAAACTCATACATTCTTTCTCCACGCAAAGTAACTTTTGCTCCAATAGGCATCCCTTTTCTCAATTTGAATGACGCAACGTCTTTCTTTGAAATAGTAGATACTGCTTTCTGTCCAGTGATCTTTGTTAACTCATCAACTGCATAGTCAATTAGTTTTTTATCAGATACAGCTGCACCAACTCCTTTACTTAAAACGATTTTTTCCAATTTTGGAACTTGCATTACGTTTACGTATCCGAATTCCTCTTTAAGAGCAGCAATTACTCTGCTCTTATATTCTTCTTTTAGTCTAGGTATATACGCCATTACTATAGTACTTGATTAGATTTTTTTGAAAATCTTACTTTCTTATCTCCTTCTACTCTAATACCAACTCTAGTTGTTTCCTTAGTTTTAGGATCAATTAAAGAAATATTAGATATTTGTATAGAAGCTTCTTTCTTTACGATACCACCTTGAGGGCTTTTTGCACTAGGTTTCGTATGTTTTGAAACCATGTTTACACCTTCAACAATCGCTTTGTTCTTCTCACGGTAAACACGTAAAACTTTACCTTCAGCACCTTTATGGTCTCCAGCAATTACTCTTACGATGTCACCTGATTTTATTTTTAGCTTTATCATCTTAAAACGAATTAAAGCACTTCTGGTGCTAATGATACAATTTTCATGAATTGTTTTTCACGAAGTTCTCTTGCTACCGGACCAAAAACACGAGTTCCTCTCATTTCACCAGCAGCATTTAATAACACACATGCGTTGTCATCAAATCTAATGTATGAACCATCGGCTCTTCTCACTTCTTTTTTGGTACGTACAACAACTGCAGTTGAAACAGCTCCTTTTTTAACGCTTCCGTTAGGAGCAGTATCTTTGATAGAAACTACAATCTTGTCACCAACAGAGGCATACCTTCTTTTGGTACCTCCTAAAACACGGATAGTTAAAACTTCCTTTGCTCCAGTGTTATCTGCTACTTTTAGTCTTGATTCTTGTTGTACCATAATTATTTAGCTCTTTCTAGGATTTCAACTAACCTCCAACATTTTGTTTTACTCATAGGACGCGTTTCGCTAATCCTTACAGTATCTCCAACGTTACAGTCGTTCTTTTCGTCGTGTGCGTGATACTTTTTAGTTTTCAACACGAACTTACCGTATAATGGGTGTTTTACTTTACGCACTTCAGCAACAACAATAGATTTATCCATTTTGTCTGAAGTTACAACACCAACTCTTTCTTTTCTTAAATTTCTTTTTTCTTCCATCTTTCAGCAGATTACAATTATTGCAACTCTCTTTTAGTAAGTTCCGTAGCTAATCTTGCAACTGTTCTTCTTACACTTCTAATTTGAAGTGGGTTCTCAATTGGAGAAATAGCGTGAGCCATTTTTAGGTCGGCATATGCCTTCTTAGTCTGGCTAAGTTTTTCTTGCAACTCCGCTGCAGAAAGATCTTTTATTTCTGATTGTTTCATAATATAATATAGATTATGCTTCGAAATCTCTAGCAACGACGAATTTAGTTTTTACTGGAAGCTTTTGAGCTGCAAGACGTAACGCCTCTTTTGCAACTGATAAAGGTACTCCTCCAACTTCAAACATAATTCTTCCGGGTTTAACAACAGCTGCCCAATATTCAACGGCACCTTTACCTTTACCCATACGTACCTCAAGAGGTTTCTTAGTGATAGGTTTGTCTGGAAATATTTTG
Organism: Flavobacterium melibiosi; assembly: GCF_048158545.1. Taxonomy (NCBI): domain Bacteria; kingdom Pseudomonadati; phylum Bacteroidota; class Flavobacteriia; order Flavobacteriales; family Flavobacteriaceae; genus Flavobacterium; species Flavobacterium melibiosi. The sequence continues at coordinate 107,589 of NZ_JBLNKU010000008.1, forward strand.
ATCCATAATTGTCCTTCTCTTTTCATAAAACGAGTTGCAGCAATACGCGCAGCTTCGATTTGACGAGAGGTTAAGAACATTCCATCTTCATGTACAGATTTAATACCAAACATTCCATTAGAAAGTTCATGTCCTCTTTGAGAGTTCCCTTTCATTTTACCTTTTTGTACCTTACGGTATTTTGTTCTTTTAGGCTGTAACATTTTTCTTTAGTTTAAAAATTTACTTTCGTTTACGAGCGTCTGGTTTTCCACCTTTATTAAAAGGTTTTCTATCTCCTCTAGGAGAATCACCACCTTTACCACCAGCACCAGATTGTTTTTTGTCCATTCCGGCAAGTGGAGAAAGATCTCTCTTTCCATAAACTTCACCTTTCATGATCCATACTTTGATACCCATTCTACCATAAGTAGTATGAGCTTCAGCCAAAGCATAATCAATGTCAGCTCTGAAAGTTGATAGAGGAATTCTACCTTCTTTGAAACCTTCTGAACGTGCCATCTCTGCACCATTCAAACGACCAGAAATCAAAACTTTGATACCTTCTGCGTTCATACGCATAGAAGCAGCAATTGCCATTTTGATTGCACGTCTGTAAGAAATTCTGCTTTCGATTTGACGACAGATGCTTGTAGCAACTAGATACGCGTCAAGTTCAGGTCTTTTAATTTCAAAGATGTTGATTTGAACCTCTTTGTCAGTAATTTTCTTAAGTTCTTCTTTTAACTTGTCTACCTCTTGTCCACCTTTCCCAATAATAATACCAGGTCTTGCAGTAGTGATAGTAACGGTTACAAGTTTCAAAGTTCTCTCGATGATTACTTTTGATACACTAGCTTTTGATAAACGAGCGTGGATATACTTTCTGATTTTGTGATCTTCGGCAAGTTTATCACCGTAATCATTTCCACCATACCAGTTTGAGTCCCATCCTCTGATGATACCAAGTCTATTTCCAATTGGATTTGTCTTTTGTCCCATGCTGCTTAAGAATTGCTTTGTGTGTTATTGATAGCTCCAAGCACGATTGTTACGTGGTTAGAACGTTTTCTAATTCTGTGTGCTCTTCCTTGTGGAGCTGGACGAAGTCTTTTCAACATCATTCCACCATCAACACGGATCTCCTTAACAAATAAACCAGCTTCTTCCATATTAGCTTCAGGGTTTTTTGCTTGCCAGTTGGCAATTACTGATAAAACCAATTTTTCTAATTTTCTTGAAGCTTCTTTAGAACTGAATCTTAAGATGTTAAGTGCTCTTTCTACCTTCTGACCTCTTACTAGATCTGCTACTAAGCGCATTTTTCTAGGTGAAGTAGGGCAGTTATTTAACTTTGCAAAAGCCAATGACTTGTTAGCCTCTTTTCTTGCATCTGCTGTTTCTCTTTTACGAACTCCCATTGCTTCTTATTTTTTACCTTTATTTTTTGCTCCAGCATGACCTCTAAAAGATCTAGTTGGTGAAAATTCTCCTAATTTGTGACCTACCATGTTTTCTGTTACGTAAACTGGTACAAATTGACGACCGTTATGAACTGCGATAGTTTGTCCAACAAAGTCTGGAGTAATCATAGAAGCTCTAGACCATGTCTTAACAACTCCTTTATTTCCACCTGCGATGTTTTCTTGAACTTTCTTGTCTAACTTATAATGAACGAAAGGTCCTTTTTTTAATGAACGTGCCATATCTTATTATTTCTTTCTACGTTCTACGATATACTTGTTACTCGGGTTTTTCTTAGAACGAGTTCTATAACCTTTAGCTGGTATTCCATTTCTTGAACGTGGATGTCCACCAGAAGAACGTCCTTCACCACCACCCATTGGGTGATCGACAGGGTTCATTGCAACAGGTCTTGTTCTAGGTCTTCTTCCTAACCATCTTGTTCTACCTGCTTTACCAGATACAACTAATTGGTGGTCTGAATTAGAAACCGCTCCAATTGTAGCCGAACAAGTCAACAAGATTAATCTTGTTTCTCCAGAAGGCATTTTAATTGTAGCATATTTTCCATCTCTTGCCATTAATTGAGCAAATGTTCCAGCAGAACGAGCGATTACAGCTCCTTGTCCTGGTCTCAATTCGATACAAGAAATTACAGTTCCAAGTGGAACTCTACTTAAAGGTAAAGTATTACCAATTTCAGGTTGAGATTCTGGACCAGAAACTAATTTCTGACCAACTTTCAATCCGTTTTGAGCAATAACATATGTTTTCTCTCCATCAGCGTAAGCTAACAAAGCGATAAATGCAGTACGATTTGGATCATATTCAATTGATTTAACCGTAGCAGGAATTCCTTCTTTTGTACGTTTAAAATCAATGATACGATATCTCTGCTTGTGACCACCACCCGTATAACGCATGGTCATCTTTCCTTGACTATTTCTACCACCAGAGTTTTTTATCGGCGCTATCAAAGAGCGTTCCGGCTTATCAGTTGTAATGGCGTCATAACCATTCACAACTCTAAATCGCTGACCTGGGGTAATAGGTTTTAATTTTCTTACTGACATTTTATCTTAGATATTGTTGTAAAAATCAATTGTTTCTCCTTCTTGTACTTGAACAATTGCTTTTTTAATTGCATTCGTCTTTCCACTGATTAAACCACTTTTAGTGTATTTAGTAGTTCTATCCGGTCTTACGTTCATCGTGTTAACACTCAAAATAGTTACTCCATAAGCAGCTTCAACAGCTTTCTTAATTTGCACTTTGTTTGCTTTTTTGTCAACAACAAATCCGAAGCGGTTTAAAACTTCACTTTCTTTGGTTACTTTTTCCGTTACTATAGGCTTAATTATGATGCTCATATCCTATTATTTACTTAAATTTTCTTCAATTATCTCCAAAGAACTCTCTAAAAGCACTAAGTTATTAGCGTTTAATATAGCATAAGTACTTAATTCTAAGCTACTTACCACGCTAGAGCCTTTTAAATTGCGTGACGACAAATATACATTTTTATTCGTATCACCCAACACAAACAGGGATTTTTTATTCTCTAACTCTAAAGCTTTCAAAACGTTGATGAAATTTTTAGTGTTTGGCGTTTCAAAATTAAAGTCTTCAAGAACGATAATGTTCGACTCTTTTGCTTTAATTGAGAAAGCAGATTTTCTAGCCAAACGTTTCAAGCTTTTATTCAATTTGAATGAATAACTTCTTGGTCTTGGTCCAAAAACTGTTCCACCGCCTTTAAACAATGGATTCTTTGCACTACCCGCACGAGCAGTACCAGTTCCTTTTTGTTTTTTAATCTTACGTGTACTTCCCGCTACTTCAGCTCTTTCTTTAGCTTTGTGCGTTCCTTGTCTTTGATTAGCAAGATATTGCTTAACATCAAGGTATACTGCGTGATTGTTTGGTTCTATACCAAATACTGAATCAGAAAGTTGAACTTTTCTTCCAGTATCTTTTCCGTTGAAATCTAATACTTTTGCTTCCATTACTTCTGAATGATTACATAAGAGTTGTTACATCCAGGAACACATCCTTTAATAACAAGTAGATTCTTTTCAGCAACTACTTTTAAAACTCTAAGGTTTTGAACTTTTACATTGTCTCCTCCCATTCTTCCAGCCATACGCATTCCTTTGAATACTCTAGATGGATAAGAAGAAGCTCCTACAGAACCTGGCGCTCTTAAACGGTTGTGTTGACCGTGAGTTGCTTGACCAACACCACCAAAACCGTGACGTTTTACAACCCCTTGAAAACCTTTACCTTTAGACACACCTTGTACATCTACAAATTCTCCTTCAGAAAAAATAGAAACATCTATAAGATCTCCTAAATTTTGTTCAGTTGCGAAATCTCGGAATTCAACGACTTTTTTCTTAGCTACAGTTCCCGCTTTTTTAAAGTGACCTAAAGCCGCTTTTGTGGAATGTTTCTCGTTTTTGTCATCGAAACCAAGTTGCAACGCTTCGTACCCGTCAACACCTTTGGTTCTGACTTGGGTAACAACACATGGCCCAGCTTCGATTACCGTACAAGGAATATTCTTCCCGTTCTCGTCGAAAATGCTAGTCATGCCGATTTTTTTACCAATTAACCCAGACATAATTATTAATTATTAATTATTAAATATAAATATAGAACGCAGCTTTTAACCGAATCCTATTTTTTTAAAGTGGTGCAAAAGTATAACTTATTTACACACAAACCAAAAAAATATTTTTCGCTTAAAAACAGCGTTCCTTTTTACTCTTAAACTACTTAAACTTTGATTTCAACCTCAACTCCACTTGGCAATTCAAGTTTCATTAAAGCATCAATAGTTTTAGATGAAGATGAATAAATATCAATTAATCTCTTGTATGACATTACTTCAAATTGCTCTCTCGCTTTTTTGTTTACGTGTGGAGAACGTAATACAGTGAAAAGTTTTTTGTGCGTTGGTAATGGAATTGGTCCTGTAACAACTGCACCGGTACTTTTTACCGTTTTTACAATCTTCTCAGCAGACTTGTCTACCAACATGTGATCGTAAGATTTTAATTTTATTCTGATTTTTTGACTCATTTTCTTAAAGATTATGCGTTTCCTTTTGCTTTTTTGATAACTGCTTCTGAAATATTAGAAGGCGTTTCAGAGTAGTGTGAAAATTCCATAGTAGATGTTGCTCTACCAGATGAAAGTGTTCTTAACGTAGTTACGTATCCAAACATTTCAGATAATGGCACATCAGCCTTAATGGTTTTAGCACCAGCTCTATCACCCATATCATTCACCTGACCTCTACGACGGTTGATATCACCTACGATATCTCCCATGTTTTCTTCTGGTGTAATCACTTCCATTTTCATGATTGGCTCTAATATAACAGCACCAGCTGCTTTAGCTACCTCTCTATAACCCATTCTTGCTGCAAGCTCAAAAGAAAGTGCATCAGAATCCACCGGGTGGAAAGATCCGTCTAATAAAGTTACTTTCAAACTATCTACTTGATATCCTGCTAAAGGACCAGTTTTCATAGCTTCTCTAAAACCTTTTTCAACTGATGGAATATATTCTTTAGGAACGTTACCCCCTTTTACTGCATTTACAAATTGCAATCCAACTGGAGCTTTACCGTCAACTTCATCTGCTGGTTCAAGAATAAATACGATATCACCGAATTTACCACGACCCCCAGATTGTTTTTTGTACGTTTCTCTATGTTGTGCTTTCTTAGTAAAAGCTTCTTTGTATTCAACTTGAGGCTCACCTTGATTCACTTCAACTTTGAATTCACGTTTCATTCTATCAACCAAGATATCTAAGTGAAGCTCACCCATACCAGAGATAATAGTTTGACCCGAAGCTTCATCTGTTCTAACTGTAAAAGTAGGATCTTCTTCAGCTAATTTAGCCAAAGCCATACCCATTTTATCTACATCAGCTTTAGTTTTAGGCTCAATTGCAATACCAATTACCGGCGCAGGGAATTTCATACTTTCTAAGATAATTGGGTTCTTTTCATCACACAATGTATCTCCAGTTTTGATATCTTTAAATCCAACTGCTGCTCCAATATCACCTGCTTCAATATACTCGATTGGGTTTTGTTTGTTAGCATGCATTTGGTAGATACGAGAAATTCTTTCTTTGTTTCCTGAACGTGTGTTCAAAACATAAGAACCAGCATCTAAACGTCCTGAATAAGCACGGAAGAAAGCTAAACGACCTACGAATGGGTCAGTAGCAATTTTAAAAGCTAAAGCAGCGAATGGCTCTTTAACATCTGGCTTACGCAAAATTTTAGTTTGATCTTCTTCTAACAAATCAGCATCATCAGGATGAATTCCTTCGATACCATCTTTATCCATTGGAGATGGTAAATATTTACATACCGCATCTAACATGAATTGAACTCCTTTGTTTTTGAAAGAAGAACCAGCAATCATAGGAATGATAGCCATATCCATTACAGCTGCTCTTAATGCAATGTTGATTTCTTCCTCTGTAATAGAGTTTTCATCTTCCATGAATTTTTCAAGCAAAGTCTCATCATAATCAGCTACTGCTTCAATAAGAATCGATCTGTATTCTTTCACTTCTTCAAGCATATCTTCCGGAATAGGCACAATATCATAAGTTGCTCCCAAACCTTCTTCATGCCATACTATAGCTTGATTTTTAACCAAATCCACAACACCTTTGAAATCATTTTCTTCACCAATTGGCAAAGTGATTGCAACTGCATTTGATTTCAACATATCTCTTACTTGTTGACAAACCATCAAAAAATTAGATCCTTGTCTGTCCATTTTATTAACGAATCCAATACGTGGAACTCTGTATTGATCTGCTAATCTCCAGTTAGTTTCTGATTGTGGCTCAACACCATCAACAGCACTAAATAAGAAAACCAAACCATCAAGTACACGTAAAGAACGGTTTACTTCAACTGTAAAGTCAACGTGTCCCGGGGTATCGATAATATTAAAGTGATAAGGTAATGTTTCAGGTAATACTTTACCTTGTTCAGTTGGAAAATTCCATTCACAAGTTGTAGCTGCAGAAGTAATTGTAATACCTCTTTCTTGCTCTTGTGCCATCCAGTCCATTGTTGCAGCACCATCGTGGACTTCACCAATTTTGTGTGATTTTCCTGTATAGAATAATATACGCTCCGTTGTTGTTGTTTTACCAGCATCAATGTGAGCAGCAATTCCTATATTTCTTGTATATTTAAGATCTCTAGCCATTTCTTAAGAATTAAAATCTAAAGTGAGAGAATGCTTTGTTAGCTTCTGCCATTTTGTGAGTATCCATTCTTTTCTTAACAGCCGCTCCTTCTTCTTTAGCCGCAGCTAAACATTCTGAAGCTAACCTTTGAGCCATAGATTTTTCGTTTCTTCTTCTAGAATAAAGTATTAACCACTTCATTGCCATAGAAATTTTTCTATCTGGACGAATTTGCATTGGAATCTGAAATGTAGCTCCACCCACTCTACGACTACGTACTTCTACGTGAGGCATAACATTGGTTAACGCATCTTTCCAAATTTCTAATGATGGTTTTTCTGCATCTTGTTTTTTAGACTCAATGATGTCAATTGCATCATAAAATACTTTAAACGCTGTCGATTTTTTTCCATCCCACATTAAGTTGTTCACAAAACGTGTTACCAGTTGGTCATTAAACCTTGGATCTGGTAAAAGTGGTCTTTTCTTTGCCGCTCTTTTTCTCATGTCTTTTTTTTAATAAAACGTCATACCCATACAAATGCGATTAATCACATTCCTATGAAAACAACTTTTTAAATTACTTTTTTGCTTCTTTTGGGCGTTTTGCTCCGTACTTAGATCTTCTTTGCGTTCTTCCTGCTACTCCTGATGTATCAAGTGCACCACGAACGATGTGATATCTAACTCCTGGTAAATCTTTTACCCTTCCACCCCTAACTAATACTATCGAGTGCTCTTGTAAATTGTGTCCTTCACCAGGGATGTAAGCATTCACTTCATTACCATTTGTCAAACGTACACGCGCTACTTTACGCATTGCAGAGTTTGGTTTTTTTGGTGTTGTAGTGTAAACACGCGTACAAACCCCTCTTCTTTGAGGACAAGAATCTAAAGCAACCGATTTACTCTTCTTAGTTATCTGAGTTCTTCCTGTTCTTACTAATTGTTGAATTGTTGGCATAATTAATACTAAAAATTTCTTATTATATTAAATTCCCGCTTTTTACGGGGTTGCAAATGTAGAAAATATTTTTCACTCTACAAACGTTAAACTATTAATTTTCAATAAGATTATTTTATCATTTGATTTTTATCACAAACAATAGATATTTGCGTTACTTTTATTAAAAACTGATACTCATTTGAAATCTTCTTTTCTTTTACTGTTCTTTCTGAATTTTTGCCTTAATTGTTCTGCGCAAAATTTTCGATTATTAATAACCGGAAGTAATTCATTAGAAACAAAAACTATAGATTCCCTAAAATACAACACTGAACACAAAAACACAAAATCAATAAGTGACGAAATAATAATAATCTCCAAAAAACTATCTAAAGCAGGATTTATTGAAAACAAGTTACTTAATAACATTAAAACAAAAGACTCCAGCTATACAGCTAAATTAAGCCTAGGAAACAGAATTAAATATATATATATATATATAGGTAGAACTATTTCGCTTTCTAATTTACTCCCCTCAAAAAAAACGAAAGACACAATCATCATCCGATATGAAGAAACAGAAGCTTTTTTAAACAACACTTTACAAAAATTAGAACAACAAGGGTATGCTTTAGCAAAATTAAAACTGACAAATATCCAAAATAGAAATCAAATGCTTTACGCTGATTTAGAATTCACCTCTGACGAAAAAAGAAAATTAAATACAATCGAAATCAGATTTTCCGAAAAAAACAGCAAAACAAACTTTCCGAAAGGACACATCTCCCAAATTAACCGTAAATACCGCAATAAAACTTTTAACCAGGGCATCATCGAACAGGTTCATAACGAATTCGAAAAATTCAGATTCATAAGCCAAGTAAAATATCCTGAAATTTTATTTACAACAGACAGCACAAAAATATATGTCTATCTAGAAAAGAAAAAATCAAATACTTTTGACGGCTTTATAGGCTTTTCCAACAATGAAAACAAAAAAATATCACTGAATGGTTATTTAGACGTAAACCTGGAAAACACTTTAGGAGTCGGAGAACAATTTTCGCTCTATTGGAAGAGCGATGGAAATAAACAAAAAACATTTAAAACCAGCATCGAATTACCTTATCTATTCAAAAGTCCAATTGGAATTAAAGCAAACCTAACAATTTTCAAACAGGACAGCACCTTTCAAAACACTAAAACAGGAATTGATTTAGGCTACTTCATTACTTACAACACACGCATTTACTTAGGCTATCAATCAACCGAATCAAGCGACATACAAAACACAAATAACTACCAATTAGTCGATTACAGAAATACATTTCTAACTTCGAATTTTGAATACACAAAAAATGATAATGGTAATTTCACATTCCCAAAAAAGTCAGCACTATCTCTTACAACAGGATTTGGGAAAAGAGATATAAATAATCCGTCCGAAACAGCAGAAGCAAGCAAACAATTTTACATCAATCTCGAAGCTGCCCATAATTTCTATCTAAATAAAAAAAACAGCGTCAATATAAAAAGCCAAAATTATTTTTTACGAAGCGACACCTACATAATAAATGAACTATTTCGTTTTGGAGGAATCAATTCGATAAGAGGATTTGAAGAAAACAGCTTACAAGCAAACTTTTTAACATCAATTTTAACAGAATATCGGTACGCACTTTCTCCAAGTTTATACCTTCATTCCATAATGGATTACGGCATATACAAAGACCAAACAATTGCCAAAGAAAACAATCAAAAAACAAGCCTAATAGGGCTAGGACTGGGACTGGGCGTACAAACAAAAAACGGATTATTAAAATTAGCACTCGCAAATGGAAGTACAAAAAAACAAAATTTAAATTTTTATAACACTATTATTCACATATGTTATAATGTTAAATTTTGAATGCGTGCATAAAAAATCATTTCAAATGTTAGGAAAGTTAACAAATTATTAAGATTTTTGTCTCACTAATTCAAAATATTTAAAAATGAAACTAAAGTTCAATGGATTCTTAGTACTATTAGTAGTACTTGTGGCGCAACTATCTTTTGCGCAAGAAAGAGCTGTTTCGGGAACTGTTTCTGATAATGCAGGATTGCCTTTACCAGGCGTGAGTGTATTAGTGAAAGGAACTAAATCTGGAACACAAACTGATTTTGATGGAAAATATTCTATCAGAGCAACGTCAAGCCAAGTCTTGATTTTTAGCTACATTGGGATGAAAACCCAAGAAATTACAGCTAGCTCAGCTAATGTTAATGTGAGACTACAAGATGCTTCACTACAACTACAAGAAGTTGTAATCACTGGAGCAGTAGGTATCAAGAAAAAGAAAGCTGCTATTACCTCTTCTTATTCGACCGTTTCCAATCAAGAATTGAAAGCAGCATCTAATCCTGATGTTGTAAGATCTTTAGTTGGTAAGGTTTCTGGGTTAACTATCAACGGTACCAGTAATGGTGTTAGCGGTACCAACTCTATCAGAATTCGTTCAATGTTATCATTCACTGGTAATACTGAAGCGCTTGTCGTGATTGACAATGTAATCTCTACTGCAGACGTACTTGCAACTTTGCCATCTGACATAATCGAAAGCGTTACTGTATTGAAAGGTGCCCAAGGTGCTGCTCTATATGGTTCACAAGGAAAACAAGGTGTGGTTTTAGTACAAACTAAAAAAGGCACTAGAGAAGAAAAAATGAGCGTTACTTTTAGCTCTGGAATTGATGTAGAAGACATTCTTTTCGTTCCTGAAAGACAACAAAAATATGGTCAAGGATGGTATGCATTCCGTGATCCACAAGAAAATGGTGGATGGGGTCCGTTATTAGATGGTACTGTTGGACCAGTTGGTATTCCTGGAAACCCAGATGGAGATATTACAGCCCCTTACTCTTCAAGAGGAAATGATAACATTAAAGAATTTTACCAAACAGGTACAATTTATCAAAACAATTTAAACATTAATGTTGGAGGAGCAGATTCTTATTTGAACTTCAATATGGGTAATGTAAGTCGTGATTTCATTCTTGAAGGAGATCATCTAAACAGAAACAATTTCGTTTTAAGTGCCGGAAAAAAATTAAATAAACTTACTATAGGTGGAACAGTTACCTTCACTAACCAAAGAACTAAACAAGCAAACGTAAATGCAGCTACATCTCGTGCTGATTACACGCTTTTAACAAACTTACTACAAGCAGCTTCTAATATTCCAATTGGTGAATTTAAAAACAGAGGTTTGTACGGGTGGAATGGTTACTACCAAAATCCTTACTGGGCAAAAGACAACAATAGATTAGAAGAAACTAGAAATTATATTAATTTCGGAGCTAATGCTGACTATGAAATTAACAAAAACATTGGAATCACTTACAATGGTGCTGTTCAGTTAAGAAATAACAATCAAATTTCTTATTCTAATGCAGGAACTGCTCCATCGACTTCTGATGCAGATTTTTCAACTGGATCTGAATTTTTTCAATCTAACTTTGGATCTACATTTTATTATGGAGATTTATTGCTGAATTTCAACTATGATTTATCAGAAAACATAGGAATGAAATTCAACATTGGTCAGAATATGCAATATAACTATACTAAAAGACTTTCTCAAGGGGGTACTAATTTAGAAATTGCGGGTTTATACAATATTGCTAATATTTTAAATCCTGCCAACGCTTCTACACTGAATAATGGGACTTTTGAAACTAGATCAACGGCTACATTTGCCAATGTTGATTTTAATTATGAAGATTATTTATTCTTAAATGCAACTGGAAGATACGAAGGTAATAGTGTTGCTAAGAAAGGTAATCAGTTTTATTTTTACCCATCTGTTGGAGCATCATTTGTCGCTACTAAAGCATTTGAAGGGTTAAAAGGCCAATCTACATTAAGTAATTTAAAACTATACGCTAACTATTCAAAAATTGGATCTTTAGACCCCGTAGGAGCTTATGAAATTTTAGATTTAGCAAACCCTGCTACTGGTTTCCCATTCCCAGGTACTGGAAACTCCTTTAACAACACAGCTACCTTTACTGATCCTAATATTAAACCAGAAAACTATACTACCTTAGAAGGTGGTGTCAATTTTGGTTTCTTTAATGACAGATTAACATTAGATGTTGCAGGTTATATGACTACTACAACTGATTTAATTACTGACGCATCACTTAGTACTGCAACTGGATTGTTAACTAAAAAAACAAACTCAGGTGAGTTAAAAGGTAAGGGTATTGAAATTGATTTAGGTTTTATGCCAGTAAGCACACCAAACTTCAAGTGGAATGGTAGACTATCCTACACGGCTAATGAAACAAAAGTTATTGACGCAGGCGAGTCTACAAAAGTTGTTATAACAGACAGTGGAAATTCACAAGTAAATGCTGATATATCTGCAGTACAAAATCTACCTTTCCCTTTCATTACAGGTACTGACTGGACTAGAGATGCAGAGGGTCATGTAATAGTAGATGCTCAAGGAAGACCTACTGCGGATGCAAATTTTAAAAATTTAGGTCAAGTTACTCCAAAATACACTGTAGGTCTTACAAATAGTTTTGATTATAAAGGTATTGGCTTATCATTTACTATGGACTACAGAACAGGTCATCATTTTATCTCTCAGACAAAATATAACCTTACATGGAATGGACATTTAGTAGAATCTGCTGATTTCGACAGAAATGTTGGATTCCTTTATCCAGGTTCAGTAATTGACAATCCAGCAACAGCTACTGTAGGAGATTATATCCCTAACACAAGTGTTTTGACAGGTGGTTTTTTCGATTTGACTGGTGCAGCTAACAGAACTCAAGCTTTTTACGGAACAGCTTCTAATTTAGGTGCTCACAATTTAATTGACGCTACAGCGTTTAAAATTAGAGAAATCGCTTTAAGCTATTCACTTCCAAAAAGTATGTTAGAAAAAGCTGGAATAGAATCATTTAAATTAAGCATCAATGCAAGAAATCCATTTATAATTCTTGCTGATGGCAACAGAGGATATGCTGATCCTGAAGCTTCTAACCAAGTGAATGGCTCTACCTCTTCAGCAGCAAAAACCCCTGCTGGTACTCTTACTAACACTTCAAGAAACGGTCTTGGTTTTATTGGCGATGCGCAATACCCATCAACACGTACTTTTGGTTTTAGCATAAACACTACTTTTTAATAATTAAATAAATATATTATGAAAAAAATACTTTATAGTAGCATGATGATGTTACTCTTATTTACATCTTGTGAATCTTATCTCGATGTAAATGAAGACCAAACAAACAAACCATTTTTTACTGATCTTTCGCCAAAACAAATGCTTGCGGGAGCAGTAAATAACTATACCAATCATCAGATTATTACATTAGGAAACTATGGTAATAGAGTAGCTTATGTATGGGGATTAAATAGTGGTTTTACATCTACAGATCCAGCTTGGACTTACATCTTTGATAGTAGTAGTTACGAGACAAATTTTGAAAACTCTTATCTTTTCGCAGATAATTTTCAAGACATTTTAGATAAAGAAGCTCAGTTTCCTGAATATTCTTATCATTATGGAATTGCAAAAGTAATGAAAGTGATGTCTATGGATTATGTTACAGCCCTATATGGAGATGCTCCATATTCCGAAGCATTTAGTCCTACTATTACAGCACCAAAGTACGATGATGACAAAACAATTATTCCAGCTTTGTTCCTTGAATTAGACAAAGCAAGAGCCTATTTTGAAAGTCCAAGTGCAGATGTTATAGATTTAGGATCTGAGGATATTGTTTTTGGTGGAAACACTGCTGAATGGTTGAAATTTATCAACACAGTTGAATTAAGATTATTGTTGAGATTATCTAAAACTACTGACGCAGCTCTTGTTACATTAAGAACTTCTCGTTTTGCAGTATTAAATGCAAATCAAAATTTCGTAACTTCAGACGTCACTGTAAACCCAGGATACAATACTAGTACTCTTAATTCAAGAACTCCAGTATTTAGAGCCTATGGTCAAAACGAATCTTTCAGTGCTGCTACATCAGCTAATGCAGCTAATGCAGCTGGAGATTTTGCAGCAAGACTAGTAAATGGTACATTGAATGATGCTAACATAACAACTGGAATTGTAGACCCTAGAAGATCTAGAATATTTACTCTTGTTGGAGGTACTGTTGTTGGTAATGTTCAGGGTATTTTCCCTCTTACGGCAATATCAAAAATTGCATCTTTCTACCATGGCCGTACAGGTGCAAATGCTGCAATTGCTAATAAAAATGGAGCTGAAAGAGATGCTTATTTAATGCAGGCAGCTGAAAGTCATTTTCTTCAAGCTGAAGCGAGACAAAGAGGTTTCTTAACTGGAAGTGCTAAAGCTGAATTTGATGCAGGTGTAACTGCTTCTTTCAATTTTTACAGCACTGGATTTGGTACTATTGCATTAGCCGCACTTGACCCAGTAGCTTATTTAGCTTCTATTGATGCTAAAAATGGTTTAGGTTGGACAGGATCTACAAATAAGATCAGTGCAATTATGACTCAAAAATATATTGCGTTAGCAGAATGGAATGGTATCGAACTATACATCGATCATATGAGAACTGGTTTCCCAGTTTTACCACTACCTTTCGGTGTTAATGCTACAACCAGACCAAATAGATTAATATACCCTACTTCAGAGTATTCTTCAAATAGTGCGAATGTTCCAACTGTTACTAACGCTGAACTATTCACTGTAAATGCAAAAACTCCTTATTATCTTCAATAATAGAGAATTTTATTTATAGTTCGCTATTCTAATAAATTCAGGTATATAAATTTATACCAACAATCAAAACCACCAGCTAAAACTGGTGGTTTTTTTTATATATTTGCACCATGGAAAAAGAACACCAAATATTCGGGATTAGAGCAATAATCGAAGCCATACAAGCGGGCGCAACTGTAGATAAAGTATATATTCAAAAGGAAGCTAGCAGCGAACTGATGAAAGACTTGATGAAAGTGATGAAGCGAGGTAATATTAACTTCTCGTATGTTCCTGTTGAAAAACTAAACAGACTTACGCCAAATAACCATCAAGGTGCAGTGGCGACAATTTCTCCTATCTCTTTTTTTGATTTGGAATCTCTTATAGAATCTGTAATTGAGAATGGAAAAAAACCATTATTTTTAATATTAGATCAAATATCGGATGCACGTAATTTTGGTGCTATCATAAGAACTGCCGAATGTACTGGAGTAAATGGAATAATCGTTCAAAAAGCAGGCTCTGCTCCTGTAAATGGCGACACAGTAAAAACTTCTGCCGGAGCGGTTTTTAACATTCCTATTTGTAAAGTAGAACACATTAAAGATGCTATTTTTCTTTTACAGGCCAGTGGTATTAAAACAGTAGCTGCTACAGAAAAAACAGATCAAAACATCTATGATATTTCTTTAAACGAACCTGTAGCTATCATTATGGGATCAGAAGATCGTGGTGTAAACCCTTCCGTTCTAAAAATTGTCGATGAAAAAGCAAAGCTACCTATGTTTGGAACAATTGGTTCATTAAATGTTTCTGTTGCTTGTGGGGCTTTTTTATATGAAGCGGTAAGACAAAGAAGTTAATCCCATCCCAACCCTTCACAAAAGGAAGGAAGCCTAGATAAACAAATAAAAATGAATTAAGACTCTGGTTTTGGTTCATTTTTTTCATTTAAGACGATTTTATAATCTACCGGAAAATCTGAAGAATAATAAGTTGCTACTTCCTCCGTTATTTCAGGTAGTGGAAGGTTAACAAAATTTCCATTCGCATCAAAACGTTTCATGAATTTATCTTCATCAGCATTATAATCTGGTTTTTCCCAATCGTATTTGATTAGCTTTTTATATTCCGGTGTCTTATAAATTAAAGATAGAGTAAAACCTGTTATCAATCCTGCCAAGTGACCTTCCCAAGAAATTTTTTTGTCTCCCGAGGTCTCGGGACTAGGAAAAGCATACCAAACCAAACCACCATAGATAACAATAACAGCAAGTGATAAAGCTACCAAGCGATAATATTTTATTTGTATCCCTTTGAAAAAAATAAAGCTCACCAAGACATATACCAAACCACTGGCACCAATATGGTAATTACCCCTCCCAATTACCCAAGTAATGATTCCCGAAATTAAAATTCCAAATCCAATGACTTTGACAGATTGTTTCGCATAAAAAAATTGCAAAGCTGCCAATAAAATAACTAATGGAATTGAATTATTATACAGATGCTCAATATCCCCATGAATAAAAGGGCTAAATAAAATTCCTTGTAAACCAGAAAATTCTCTTGGATAAATTCCATTTTCAACAAAATCAAAATCAAATCGTATTTCAAGCCAAAATACAAACCATAAGAATAGTACAAAAAAAAGCGGAAGTCCAATAACTGTATTAGTAAACTTGAAATGATTGTCCATTATTAGCTTTAGGTTTAATATTCTTGCTTAAAATTAAAATCAAAAATTTATCCAAAAGCAATTTAATGCTATTTTGTCATACTAAAACTAAAAGTACATCATAAATGTAGTCCCCTAGCCTAGATGATCCCGAAGTTTCGGGAGGCATCCTTTTTATCTCTTTTTTTAACGAGATAAAAAGATATAGTGAACAGCTGGAAATGGTTCCAAAAAAAATTACAAACTGAAACAAGTTAAGTTTGAAAAATAGTAATTTTACAAAATGGAAGCACCACTTGCAGAACGCATTCGACCACAAAAACTAGAAGACTATATCAGTCAATCCCATTTGGTAGGACCAACTGGCTCCTTGACACAACAAATCACAAAAGGAATAATTCCTTCTTTAATTTTCTGGGGGCCACCAGGAACAGGAAAAACGACTTTGGCTCAAATTATTGCACAAGAATCTAAACGACCGTTTTATATTTTGAGTGCCATAAATTCAGGCGTGAAGGATATTCGTGATGTTATTGAAAAGGCAAAACAAAGTGGCGGATTATTTACAGCAAAAAATCCTATCCTATTTATTGATGAGATTCACCGGTTTAGCAAATCACAACAAGATTCTCTGTTAGCAGCGGTAGAAAAAGGCTGGATTACATTAATAGGTGCCACTACAGAAAACCCAAGTTTTGAAGTTATTCCTGCTTTACTTTCCCGTTGCCAAGTTTATGTTTTAAATGCTTTTACCAAAGCTGATTTGGAAGCTCTGTTGGAACGTGCCATGAAAACGGATGAATCTTTAACAACGAAAAACATTGTTTTAAAAGAAACAGAGGCCCTTTTACGTCTTTCTGGAGGTGATGGACGGAAACTATTAAATATTTTTGAACTTGTCGTAAACGCCTCGAATGAAGCTGATATTATAATCACAAATGATCGCGTTTTTGAATTGGTGCAACAAAATACCGTTTTGTATGACAAAAGTGGGGAACAGCATTATGACATTGTTTCGGCTTTTATAAAATCAATTCGTGGAAGTGATCCTAACGGAGCTGTATATTGGCTTGCAAGAATGATTGAAGGTGGTGAAGATGTAAAGTTCATAGCCAGACGTATGCTCATTCTTTCCAGTGAAGATATAGGAAATGCAAATCCGACAGCTTTTATTATGGCCAATAATGCATTTCAGGCAGTTTCAACGATTGGCTATCCTGAAAGCAGAATTATATTAAGCCAATGTGCCATTTACTTAGCCACATCCCCAAAAAGTAATGCATCCTATCTTGCCATAGGAACAGCCCAACAACTGGTGAAACAAACAGGCGATTTGCCCGTTCCGATTCATTTGCGCAATGCCCCTACCAAATTAATGAAAGAACTGGGTTATGGTGAGGAATATAAATACTCGCATGATTTTGCCAATAACTTTGCAGAACAAGAATTTTTACCCAATGAGATAAGCAATAAGGCTATATATGTCCCAGGAACTAATTCCAGAGAAAACACGATACGTGAATTCTTAAAAAACCGTTGGAAAGATAAATATGGGTATTAGATTTCAGATTCTTGATTAGCAATTTTTGATTGCAGATTTCAACCACATAATATATTCAACAATCTTAATCAAAATCTAAAATTTAACGTCTACTTTTTCAGAAATTAATTTGTCGTTTAGGTAATACTCAAAAAACCACTGATTCTGTATTGCAATTAAAACACCCTGAGTATTTCCCTTTGTTGCAATGAAACACTCTTTTCTAGAAGTAGTATATAACCTCATAATAACTTTTGGTGCACTATCAATTAGTTGAAAACCTGTAGCTGTAGGCTGCGCGTACAGCATTTTCGAATTATCAGCTTCGCCTATAGGTATAGCCACAGGAGCCACTTGAGAAACTGGTAATGCATTTTGATTAGAAATTAAAGCTGAATTGCTATTACCAGCGTCATTATATTTATATTTCAAAGCATAAACAGATGTAAAAGCCTTATTTAATGCTTCGGTATACGCCAATTGAAAGTCTTTCTCTTTGCTTATACCAATATCAGATTTGAAAATGATTTTCCCATTACAATCCTTGAAAGTGACATACAGTTTAGTTGTTAAAAATGATTTTTCTTTCACAACATCAAAATACAACAAACTACACCTATCATTATTTTCTTTTGGCAATGGCTCATTATCATAAAACCCTTGAAAACCAGCTTTGCTTAAATTAAACTTAGACAAAGTGGCAAGTCGATATTGATTATCACTTTTTACAAAATCAAATTTTAAAGGTATAAGTACGGCTTTATAATCATTCACGGATTGCGAGAAACAGTAACTTGAAATTAATACTACTAGAAATAGGAATCTTGTTTTCATATGTATATAATATTTGTTTTTTAATGGAATATGGTATCGCCATTCTTCATTTATGATTGTGTGTTTTTGAATCATGGCGATTTCATAATTTATAAATATTTTTTTAATTCTAACAAATGATTGACTTGCTTAATATTCTGTTCTACAGGAACATTACTTTCGTTAAAAAAAATTGCATCTAATCCTGCATCAAGAGCTCCTTGAACATCCGCCTCAATACAATCTCCAATCATAACACTATTTTCCTTATTGGCTTTGGCCAAATCAAGAGCATATTCAAAAATAATAGGATTTGGTTTTTTCACTCCTGCCATTTCAGAATTGGTTATCGTTTGAAAATAACTTCCAATATTAGAATTATTCAATTTTTTAAATTGCACTTCAGCAAAACCATTCGTAATAATATGGAGTTTATATTTTTGATTTAAATAATCCAACACCTCAAAAGTCCCGTCAAAAAGATGGTTATTTTCAGGTAACAACTGAATGTATTCTTGAGCAATACTTTCAATCTCTTCATCGGAAATAGTGTAGTTTAAGGCATCGAAAGAATGTTTCAATCTCTTGTAACGCAATTCCTCATGTGAAATTTTGTCATATTGATATAATTTCCAACACGCTTGATTTATGGGAACATATTTTTCAATGAATTCTTTGGTTTCAATTGCGGGGTGATTTCTATTAAAAATAGTCTCAAATGTCAACTCTGAATTTTTATCAAAATCCCAAAGTGTATGATCTAAATCAAAGAAAACGTCTTTTATAATGCTATGTTTCATTTTTAATTTCTAAAATATGCCTTCGTCAACAAAGCTAAAATAATTAGCTTCAGTCACAATAAGATGATCCAACACTTTAATTTCTAAACTATCACCAGCTAATTTTAGTTTCCGTGTAATTTGTTTGTCTGCATCACTAGGTATCAATGTTCCTGATGGATGATTGTGGCACAATATTAATCCCGTTGCCCCTATTTCAAGTGCGGTTTTAAAAACTAATCGCACATCAACCAAGGTTCCTGTTATTCCACCTTTACTCAATTGTGATTTTGAAATAACCTTATTTGAATTATTTAAATACACAATCCAAAATTCTTCGTGTGGCAATTCACCAATAATAGGCTGCATGATTTCGAAAATTGTTTTACTGGAAGTAATTTTTGTTAATTCAACTGCATCCTCCGCCCTTCTTCGTCTTCCTAGTTCTAAAGCAGCAATAATCGAAATTGCTTTGGCCTCCCCGATTCCTTTAAAATTTATTAATTGCGAAATGGATAATTTCCCCAACGCATTCAAATTATTATTGACACTCCCTAATATCCTTTTGCTCAAATCCACAGCTGATTCGTTTCGACTTCCTGAACCAATCAAAATAGCAATCAATTCTGTATCACTCAAAACGCTTTTGCCTTTGAGCATTAGTTTTTCACGTGGCTTATCGTCTTCGGACCAATTGGTTATTGGAAAAAAAGAATTTTCAGGCATAGACTTACTCTCTTAAATTTGTTTTTTCATACAAATACTATTTTCTAAACCTACATAAGGTTCATAATTATCAACAATAGTATAGCCAACTTTTTGATACAAACCGATAGCTTCCTTTTGTTTATATAACGTTTCTAAAATCGAGAAAGAAAACCCTACCTCATGCGCCCAAAGCTCCAGTTCTCTCAATATTTTTTGGGCGAGCCCCATTCCTCGTGCTTCAGGAGAAACAAACATACGCTTTAATTCAATTGTATTTTTATCGTATTTCTTGAAACAACCACAGGCTACAGCTTTATTATCGAGATAAATAACAATAACATTAGAATTTAATTCTATGACATTATTCCCCCAATAATTTGTTTTTAATTCTGGATAGCGCTCCCATAAACTGGCATCTAATGCTGTAATGAGAGTCCCAAAATCTGGATTCTCACTGGTCGTTTTAATAATTTCTATTTTTTTATTATTCATCCCATTTTCTATTTTATCAACTCTTTAACTTCATCAAAATTCAATCCACCATAATTACCGGAACTCATCAATAACAAAGCAGAATCATCAAGATCTAAATTAAATAGATACTCTTTAAAATCTTTTGGATTTGTATAAATGATTAAATCTTTTCTGTTGAATGCATTTGCTATTTGCTCATAAGTCACTTCTTCCAATTGCTTAATTTTTACTGCATCTGGCGAATAAAAAACAACCGCTTTATCCGCATATTCTAATGCGCCTTCGTATTCTTTTAAAAATTCAGCATTCAAGCTGCTATAAGTATGCAATTCTAAACAAGCCACCAGAGTTCTATTAGGATATTGTTCTTTCACCGCTTTTGTTGTTGCCGCCACCTTACTTGGGGAATGTGCAAAATCTTTGTACGCCACTTTAGTTTTACTTTCGGCAATTTTTTCCAATCGTTTTGAAGCACCTTTAAAACTGGCAATAGCTTCGTAAAAATCGGCTTCATCCACTCCCATATTCTGGCAAATCCATTTGGCTCCAGCCAAATTATTGAGATTATGCGCTCCAAAAACTTCAATTGGCATATCGCCTTCTGGAGTTTCGAGAAGCGTAACACCATCACTTACCGTATATTTTGGTGTATGATACGCTAATTTTCGGATTGGATTTGTAGCGGCTTCTGCAACACGCTGCACTTCAGAGTCTTCTTCATTGTAAACTAAAATTCCACCGTTGGTTATTTTGCCAATAAAGATTTCAAACTGTTCCACATAATTTTCATACGTTGGAAAAACATTAATATGATCCCAAGCTATTCCGGAAATTAAAGCAATATTGGGTTGATACAAATGAAATTTAGGTCTTCTGTCTATTGGCGAAGATAAATACTCATCCCCTTCTAAAACGATAAAATCATTTTCTTCCGTTAGATGCACCATCGTATCAAATCCTTCCAATTGAGCACCAACCATGTAATCTACCGCTATATCATGGTAATGCATCACATGCAAAATCATAGAAGTAATGGTTGTTTTTCCATGAGAACCACCTATAACTACACGTGTTTTATTTTTGGATTGCTCGTAAAGAAATTCAGGATAGGAATATATTTTCAAACCTAATTCCTGTGCTTTCAACAATTCTGGATTGTCTGCTTTGGCGTGCATTCCTAAAATTACTGCTTCAATATCAGAGGTTATTTTTTCAGGAAACCAACCTAATTCAGCAGGCAAAATTCCTTTTTTATCTAATCTTGATTTTGACGGTTCAAAAATGGCATCATCACTTCCAGTAACTTGATATCCTTTGTTGTGTAATGCTAAAGCGAGGTTGTGCATGGCACTACCACCGATAGCTATAAAATGTGTACGCATTTTAGTGTATGGTTTATAGTTGTTGTATTCGAAATAAGTCAAAAATCCATTGACTCCTTTATCCTTTTTTATTTTTATATTCTTCTAAAACTGATTTGGCTTTTTCAGGTTCGTTCATTTTATTTCTGTACAAACTCGCTAACTTTAGATAACTTATTTTTGATCCACCTACAGTTATTGCCCTCTTATAGTTTTGTTCAGCAACTTTATATCTTTTAAAATATTCGTCAATATGCCCTCTTGACAAATAGCCGTCAACGGGTGACAATCGCAATAATTCATTTGAATATTTTATAGCTCTAGACTCACTGCCCCCCACGATTCCTGGCAACTGAATATACAATTCTATTAATGCCCAGCGCGCTTCAATGTGCTTAGGGTTGAAAACTATTGCCTTTTCAAAAGACCCTCTAACTTCGTCAATCATCCCAAGAGCTTTGAATTTATTGACCTGAGTAGCCTTCATCCCTAGAGCACCTCCGTATTTATAATGATAATTAGCTTCTGAAGGTTTCGATTGTTTTAGCTTTTTATAATAACCAATCGCTTTATCCCATGATTTACTTCGTCCGGCTATGTCCCCCAAATATTCAATGGTTTTCAAATCTGAAGGATTAAACTTTAAAATTGATTCGAAAATAGGTTGTGCCTGGTCATACTTTTCTTCTTTGAAAAATTTCTCTGCTTTATCGAAATTGGATTGGGACCAAACCATCAAAGGAAGTAATAAAAAGAAGTACACCATTTTTTTCATCTTTCAAAAATAAGGAAATTTTAAAGTAATAAACAGATTTTTAATCTTAAAAAAAGTTAACAAACCAAATCATCCGGAGAGAAATAATAATAAATAAGAAACATTACCATAACATAGAGTCCCTAATTTCGTCAAAACAAATTATGAAAAGAAAGCGAAAAATCCCTTTAGTGGTATTAAGTGATGTACACTTAGGAACATATGGCTGCCAAGCCAAAGAATTACTCCAATATTTAAAATCAATTCAACCAAAAATGTTGGTTTTAAACGGGGACATTATAGATATGTGGAGCTTTAGCAAAAGCTATTTCCCAGCGGCACACATGAACGTATTGAGACAAATTATAAAAATGTCAAATCAAGGAACTCGTGTTATTTATATTACCGGAAATCATGATGAAGCTTTGAGAAAATACTCCGATTTTATTTTAGGGAATTTTGAATTGGCAGATAAATTAATTCTGGAATTAGACGGAAAAAAAACTTGGATTTTTCACGGGGATGTATTTGATTCCTCTACAAAAGGATATGCAAAAATAGTAGCCAAACTTGGCGGAAAAGGATATGATTTATTGATTTTAATCAATAGTTTTATCAATTGGGTTTTAGTGCTTTTAGGGAAAGAGAAAAGAAGCTATTCGAAAATAATTAAAGATAGCGTCAAGAAAGCGGTCTCTTTTGTATCCAATTTTGAAACCACTGCAGCAGAAATTGCCATTCAAAAAAAATACAGTTATGTAGTTTGCGGGCACATACACAAACCCCAAATGAAGGAAGTCGAAAATGAACATGGGAAAGTAATGTATTTAAACAGTGGCGACTGGGTTGAAAACCTTACCGCATTGGAATACAAAAAAGAAAAATGGAGTATTTACAAATACAACAAAGCCGACTATTTACACCATGACAACAATGAAGACAAAATTGTCAATGATATTATCACCAAAATTTTATCATAGCTATTCCATACAATTACTTTAAAAATCAAACTAGTATAAAATGACTTATCCTATCGGATTTTTTGAAATAGAAAATGGTATTGCTATAATCTAAATAAACGCACATGAAAATATTTTATGCTATTCAAGCAACTGGTAATGGGCATATCAGCAGAGCTATACAATTATATCCGTATCTGCAAAAATTTGGTGAAGTTGATTTTTTCATGAGTGGCAACAATGCCAGCTTGGATGTCAATTTACCTGTAAAATTTAAAAGCGAAGGTTGTAGCTTGCATTACAGTAAATGCGGAGGCTTGAATTATTGGGATATTGCCAAAAACATAAAACCAAGACAAATATATAAAGACGCAAATTCTTTACCCTTAAAAAACTACGATGTGGTCATCAATGATTTTGATTCTATTACTTCTTTGGCTTGTAAATTGCAAAAAGTACATTCGATACAATTTGGACATCAAGCCAGTTTTATTTCCCCTTTGGCTCCAAGACCCGAAAAAAAGAGTATTATAGGAGAAATGATTCTGAAACATTATGCGCCTTCTCCTCAATATATTGGCTTGCATTTTGACAAATACGACTCCTTTATACGTCCTCCCATTATCAAAGATGAGATCATAAATGCCGAACCCAAAAATAAGGGTCATATTACTGTTTATTTACCTTCTTTTCAAAAAGACTGTTTAGAGAAAGCATTCAATAAACTTCCTAACTTCTCTTTTCATTGGTTTTTGAATGATGTACAAACCAAACACACGATAAAAAACGTTACTTATTTTCCCGTTAATCAAGAATACTTCAATAAAAGTCTCATCAATTGTGAAGGAATCATTACTGGAGGAGGATTTGAAACGCCTGCTGAGGCATTATATTTAGAAAAAAAAATACTCTCAATTCCTATTCGGAAGCACTATGAACAAGAATGCAATGCAGCGGCTCTTAAAAAAATGGGAGTTCCTGTTCTTTATGATGTTGGGGATGATTTCTATTTAACAATAGAAAACTGGCTTGATTCCCATATAAAATACCCGAAGATACAGGCTAATAATATCCCGGAAACCTTGCAGTTTTTATTTGATACTTATAATCACAACGGCATCAAATAAACGATATAAACGAGAAAAGGTGCTCTTCTCAGAACACCTTTTCTATAAAATTTTTAAATTTTAGTCATTCAACATTTTCCACAATTTGTCTTTCAACTCTGTCAAGCCCTGTTGCGCCACAGAAGAAATAAACATATAAGGAATATCCTTAAAAGCGACATCTAATTCCACTTTAAGTTCTGCTTTCAACTCATCATCCAGCATATCACATTTTGAAATCACCAATAAACGCTCTTTGTCAAGCATCTCCGGATTGTACTTCGTCAATTCATTTACTAAGATATCATATTCGGCTTTAATATCCGGCGTATCCACAGGAACCAAAAATAACAAAGTCGAATTACGTTCAATATGACGTAAAAAATAATGTCCTAATCCTTTTCCTTCAGCAGCACCTTCAATAATACCAGGAATATCCGCAATTACAAAAGATTGAAAATCTCTGTATGCTACAATTCCAAGATTTGGTTTTAAAGTAGTAAATGGGTAATCTGCAATTTTTGGCTTGGCTGAAGTCAATACTGACAGCAATGTCGATTTTCCTGCATTAGGGAAACCTACCAAACCAACGTCTGCAAGAACTTTTAATTCTAAAATCACATCCATTTCTGCACCAGGTAAACCGGGTTGTGAGTATCTCGGTGTTTGATTGGTTGAACTTCTAAAATGCCAGTTTCCTAACCCTCCTTTTCCACCACGAGAAAGTACTTGTTTTTCACCATCTTCGGTAATTTCAAATAATATTTCTCCGGTTTCTTTATCTTTTACAACTGTTCCTAACGGAACTTCAATGAATTTATCATCACCATCAGCACCTGTACTTCTGTCACCACTACCATCTCCACCATTACCAGCTTTGATATGTCGGGCAAATTTAAGGTGAAACAATGTCCAAAGACCTTTGTTCCCAACCAAAAAAACATGACCACCACGACCACCGTCACCACCATCAGGACCACCTTTTTCAATAAATTTTTCTCTATGCAAATGCGTAGATCCTTTTCCTCCTTTTCCGGAAGAAACATATATTTTAACATAATCTACAAAATTCCCTTCAGTCATTTTTTTTTAAATTTAAGGTTATGAGTTTAGAAGGTTATGAGTTTAGTTGATTTTCTAAACTCATAACCCTCTAAACTTCTAAACACTTTATTATTTACTCAAACTCTTCACCATCACTTTATCAATCTTCACGCCATCCATATCAATGACTTCCAACTCAAATTTTTGCCAAATTAATTTCTCCCCTTGTTTAGGAATATGGGAGAGTTCCGTCATTATTAATCCACTCACCGTGGTTACTTCGTAATCATTGATTAATTCATCTAATTCAAAGTACGTCAAAAAATCATGCAGTGAATAATGCCCGTCAACCAACCAAGTCCCATCTTCTCTTTCAATCAGCTGAAAATCATCTTTATAAAAATCAGAAGCGTCTCCTACCAAAGCTTCCAGAATATCATTTAAAGTAATTATGCCTTGAAAAACACCGTATTCATCAGAGACAAATGCATAATGAATGCCTGTTTTTTTGAAGTTTTCTAAGGCTATATAAGCAGTAGTTTGCTCCATCATAAAAGGAGCTTCAGTCATTATTTCTGCTAAATTGAAGTTCTCATTTTCAAAATGAGCAAAAATATTTTTTAAGTTAACGACCCCAACAATATCATCATAATTTTCACCAAAGACAGGATAAATAGAATGCAACTCTTTAAGCATAAATTCCTTAACCTGTTCTTTATCAGAATGCAAAGGTAAAAAAACTACCGACTTCCTGTGCGTCATCAATGAATTAATTTTTCGATCACCAATATGAAAAACACGTTCCACAATATCCTGCTCTATTTCCTGCACTTCTCCTCCTTCAGTTCCTTCTTTGATAATCGCTTTTATTTCTTCTTCGGTTACTTTACCGTCAGCAGTTGGTTTTATTTGCAAAACATTCAATAAGAAATCAGTTGAGTGTGTTAACAACCAAATAAATGGTGCTGTAACAATCGAAACAATTTTCATAGGTAATGCCACGGCTTTGGCTATAGATTCCGGATGATTCAAGCCTATTCTTTTAGGCAACAACTCCCCCAATACTAAGGAGAAAAAAGTCAAAGTCACAACAACTAAACCTACAGCAACAGAATGTGCATACGGTGTAATCATTTCGAATCCTATTATAAATGCCTCTACATCTTTGGTTATTTTATCACCACTATAGATACCAGTAAGAATTCCGATCAGGGTGATTCCTATTTGTACTGTTGACAAAAACTTATTTGGCGAATTCGCTAAATCCAATGCGATTTTAGCACTTTTATTTCCTTTTTTTGCCGCAGTCTCTAATCTATTCTTTCGTGCTGAAATCAATGCGATTTCTGACATCGAGAACACCCCATTTAATAGTATTAGAAAAAATATTATTAGTATTTCCAATTTTTTAGTTGATTCGTTTTTTATTTAAAATCTGATTTCTGAATTTTTGCTTTCTGAAATCTCCAATCTGGATTTTTAGCCCAGATGGCAATGAAAAGCCCGGAGTTAAAAAAGCTAATTTTTCTTGTCAAAAAAGAGCGACCAAAGGAAGCTCCTTTTATGACTTAGAAAAATAGTTTTTTAACGAGGACTTGTAATGTACAGCTGGAATTGCTCCTATAAATTATCAATCACGCTACTTACTCTTTCGGTAATTTCAGCAATCGAACCTATTCCATTTACTGCGTGAAATTTCCCTTGCACCTGATAATAATCCATTAAAGGAGCTGTTTTCTCATTGTATTCCTGATACCGGTTTCTGATTTTTTCTTCGTCTTGATCATCAATTCTGCCACTTGTTTTTCCTCTTTCAAGTAATCTTGCAATCAAGATCTCATCATCGGCCTCCAGTGCAATTGTCGCAGCAACTTGAGAACCTATTGAAGTAAGAAATACATCTAAATCTTTGGCTTGTGAAATTGTTCTTGGGTAACCGTCAAACAAAATTCCATTAGTGTCCGGGTGTTTATTTACCTCATCAATTAGCATTTTAGTAGTCAATTCATCTGGCACTAAATCCCCAGCATCCATATATACTCTGGCTTGTTTCCCAAGTTCGGTATCGTTTTTTAAATTAAAACGAAATACATCACCCGTGGAGATATGCGTTAATTTGTATTTTTCTTTTAAAAATTCTGCTTGAGTTCCTTTACCTGCTCCTGGTTTTCCAAATAAAACAATGTTAGTCATGTTGTTGTGTAGTTATTCTTTTAATTTATATACTTCGGGTAAATTTCTTCCTAAACCATCATAATCTAGGCCAAAACCTACAATAAATTTATTTGGAATTCGAATTCCAACGTAATCTATTTTCACCTCCTTTGTGTATGCTTCCGGTTTGAAAAAAAGTGTTGCTATTTTAAAATGTTTTACATTTTGTTTTTTGAATAATTCTTTCAGCTCCACTAAAGTATTTCCAGTATCTACGATATCTTCTATTATAATAACGGTGCGTCCAGTCAAATCCTGATTCAGTCCTATTAATTGTTTCACTTCGTTTGTGGAAGAAGTTCCCTCGTAAGAGGCCATTTTTATGAAAGATACCTCACATGGTTTTTTATACAGTTTCATAAAATCAGAAACTACCATAAAAGAACCATTCAGGACACCTACAAATACTGGTATTTCATCAGCAAAATCATCTTCTATTTGTGCAACCATTTTTGCGATTGCAAAGTCAATTTCCTTGGCAGAAATAAACGGAACAAATTGTTTATCGTGAAGTTGTATCATTATTTTCGTGTTTAAAATAATGCGCAAAGATACTGAATTCGGATTTGACAAATGATAATTGAACAGTATTTTGTAACTAACGAATCGAATGCGCTAATTATCTTAATAATACAACTTTAAAATTTTCATCTAAAATCTTTAAAAAAACATATAATTTTCTAAAAAACAGGTAGTTAGACGACTATTAAGATCTGTTTATCGAAAAAAAATTGTATTAAATTTATTTATTCCTAAATTTAAGTAAGGATATTGTAAATCGTAAAATTATGGCTTCATTAAATCCAAATACAGCAGTTTTAGGCGTCAAAAATGCTAAACATTTATTGCGAAGAGCAACTTTTGTTTATACCAAAACCTTAATAGACCAGTACTCTAAATTAACTCCAAACCAAGCGTTGGATTTATTGTTGGTTGACAATCCGCTCACATTAAACCTCCCTTACGACCCTTTACCAACTGCCGCACCAGATGGTTATTGGACTGAATCTACAAATTTACCCACTTTATTTCCAAATCAATATGGCAAAGGCACAATTGTAGCTGGTTGGTGGTGGTATAATGCGATAAATAGTCCAACATTAAAATTCAAACTTTCGCATTTTCTTTCCACGCGTTTCACTGTTATAAAAAACACCGATGTATTTGGATCAGCAACCGAATTTTATGATTACATCCGATTGCTTTTATTTTATTCTTTAGGAAATTATAAAAAATTAGCAAAAAAAATGACACTCAATAATTCGATGCTCAGTTTTTTGAATAATACCTCTAATGTAAAAAGTTCTCCAAATGAAAATTATGCCCGCGAATTTTTAGAATTATTTACCATTGGAAAAGGAGCTCAAATTGGACCCGGAAATTATACAAATTATACAGAATCAGACATTGTGCAGACAGCAAGAATATTAACCGGGTTTAAAAGAAAGCATGAGAGATCACTAATTGATTCTGAAACTGGAATTCCAAAAGGATTCAATCAATTTTCAGATCACAATACCAGCTCCAAAACATTTAGTGGCGCTTTTAACAACAAAATAATCACTGCTGCGAGTGATGCTGCTTCGATGGATACCGAATTAGATAATTATATTGAAATGGTTTTTGACCAACCAGCTACAGCTAAAAATATTTGCAGAAAAATATATACTTATTTTGTAAAAAGTATTATTTCGACCGAAGCAGAAAATGACATTATAAATCCTTTAGCACAAGACCTTTATAACAACGACTATGAAATTATTCCTATAATTCGAAAATTATTAGAAAGTCAACATTTTTACGATTTAGATGATAGTAATGCAACCGACGAAACTATAGGTGGGATAATAAAATCTCCCCTTCAGCAACTATCGGAAATATGCACCTATTTAAAAGCTACTATCCCAGACCCTTCTTCAAATCCATTGAATTTCTATAATGTTTTTTGGTGGAATTTCATAAACAACAACTTTTTTATGCGTTCAAATATGATTTTATTTGAGCCCGAAAATGTTGCCGGACATGCCGCCTATTATCAGGCTCCTAATTTTGATAAAACCTGGATATCTTCCTCCACTTTAATTGCAAGATATCGTTTAGGAGAATCATTAGTTGACGGAGTAAACAGAATTAGTGGCAATAGCAATATCATTGTCAAAATATACATTTCAGAAGTAATAAAAAACGGTGGTATTGTATCCAATCCTTCTGATCCATTTGTATTAACCTCTGAATTATGCAACGCTCTTTTTGCTCAGCAAGCAGATACCGATCGTATTAACTATTTCATGAATTCTTTTCTCCTGCAAGGTCTTACCAATTATTATTGGACTGAAGCATGGAATAGTTTTATTAGCACCAATAATAGCTCAGTAGTCGAGTCCCGACTGAAGCTATTAATAACAAAAATTGTAAGAGCCCCCGAATCTCAAATGTTTTAGTATTATTTCAAAAATTTATTTAACAACCAAGACATTTAAGGGAACTTAAGTCACAAGTGATTTTGTATTATTTCAAAAATTCATTTACCGTCAAAGATATTATGAGACCCCAAATCTCACCTGTTTTAGTATTATTCCAATAATTAATAACAAAACAACAAATATCATGAAAAGAAGAAATTTTATTAAATTGACTTCTACAGCTAGTGCATTTTCATTATTGCCTACAGAAGTTTTTGCTCTTTTTAAATCGGCAGGCATGACGAGCTGTCCTGATCCCAGCACAAAAAAAATAGTATTAATCCAATTAGCGGGGGCTAATGATGGATTAAACACTATTGTACCCCTCAATCAATATGATACTTATGCCACATTGCGCCCCAACATAAAGCTTAATAACGTTGGATCTTCAAATGCCATTATCAATCTGGATTCAACTTTAGCATTAACGAACCAAGTAGGATTACACCCGTCATTGATTGGATTTAAAAACCTGTATGACAAAGGTTTTATGAGAATCATTCAAGGTGTTGGCTATCCTTCCCAAGACAAATCCCATTTTAAATCAACTGATTTATGGCTAAGCGGAGGAGATGGTACCATGGCCAATAATTATCTTGATAATGGATGGGTCGGACGCTTCTTAGAGAATTATTATGCCAATTTTTTAAATTCAAACTTTCCTTTAGGAATTCAATTGGGAAGCAATGACAATTCTCTCGGTTTTCACGGAGAAGTGGAACACGGCATGTCTCTAAATATTAGCGGCCAGGATTTATCCGGATTTTATTCTGTGGTAAATGGTTTAGGTGGAACTCCTCCAACAAACATTCCGGATTCAGAATATAGTAGCTTAATCCAATACATCATTAACAATGATGCCGCTACAAATTCGTATGCACAAACTATTTCCAGCTCTTTTAATTCAGGCTCTAATTCTTTAACATATCCTAATACCAGCTTATCCAACCAATTAAAAACTGTAGCACGTTTTATTTCAGGGGGCCTCCAAACCAAAGTCTATTTAGTTAAAATAGGCGGATTTGACACTCATGACATGCAAGTAGCAGCAAATAATACGGCACATTTGGGTGCACATGCAAACCTTTTAACACATATATCTGAAGCAATCAATACTTTCATTACAGATTTGAATAATCAGAATATGGGAAATGATGTTATAACGGTAACTTTTTCGGAATTCGGAAGAAAAGCGGGAGAAAATGCAAGTCTAGGCACTGATCATGGTGAGATTGCTCCGATGTTTGTTTTTGGAAGTGCAATAAATCCTGGAATCTCTGGAACAAATATTAATTTAGCAGAAGCAGTTTTGGCAAATAATTATCAAGTTAGAACTGTCCAGCATGATTACAGGAGAATTTTTAGTACTGTATTGCAAGATTGGTTCGGGACAAGTAACCAAACATTAGATATGACTTTCTATAATCATACTACCAATACTGGATTTTCAAACAACAAAATTGCCAATTTAATAAAAGATCAAAACGTCGTTAATACCACCTGCTATGCTGACAAACTACTTTCCATCAACGAATTCCAAAATGCTTACGAAGTTGTTGTTTATCCAAATCCAACATCAGAACTCATTACGATTAACTCCCCAAACAATAATGATGTTTATGCTGTTTCTATATATTCAATTGACGGAAAATTTATTGGAAGATATAAAAATCCTTTAATGACTAGCCAGTTTTCTATAAATGTTGAAAATCTATCAACCGGATTTTACACTTTAAAAATCGAGACTACCAATGGGAATTTTTCCAAAAAAGTAATTGTGAGAAGATAATATCTTCGGTATTGAAATACCTATAAAACTATTTTACAAGTCGTATCTTTTTATTATTAATCATTTAAAAGTATCTTTGTAAAATCAATTTTACAGATAAATTTCTATACAACGATGAATTATTTTTCTTCTGATTTTAAACTGGGAATTCTCGGCGGCGGACAACTCGGCAAAATGCTGTTGTTTGATACGCGAAAATTCGACATACAAACTTATGTTCTTGACCCAAGTAATCAAGCGCCATGTAAAATAGCTTGCAATAAATTCTTTAAAGGAGATTTAATGAATTTTGAGACCGTTTATAACTTTGGCAAAAAAGTTGACGTTTTGACTTTCGAAATCGAATTGGTTAATCTTGAGGCTTTAGAAAAACTTGAAGAGGAAGGAATAAAAGTATATCCTTCTCCTAAAACATTGAAACTTATTCAAAATAAAGGAATTCAGAAAGATTTTTATATAAAACATGCCATTCCGACTGCAAATTACAAGCGATTTGGCAATCTAAAAAGTGTAATTGTTGACATTCTCGATTCCAAATTAAAATTACCATTTGTATGGAAATGCACTGAATTTGGTTACGACGGAAATGGAGTAAAAGTCATCAGACAAATTTCAGATTTAGATAATTTAGCCAATGTTGAATGCATCGCTGAAGAAATGGTTCCTTTCAAAAATGAATTGGCAGTTATCGTTTGTCGCAATCCATCGGGTCAAATAAAAACCTATCCTGTAGTGGAAATGGAATTTCATCCGGAAGCAAACCAAGTAGAATACGTAATTTGCCCTGCTCGAATTGATCCTAAAGTTGCTGAAAAAGCAATCGCAATAGCATTAAATGTTTCTGAAAAATTCAATCATGTTGGCCTTTTGGCAGTCGAAATGTTTCAAACTGAAGACGACGAAATCTTAGTTAATGAAGTTGCTCCTCGTCCGCACAATTCCGGACATTATTCCATTGAGGCCAGTTACACTTCTCAATTCGAAAATCACATACGCGCCATTCTTAATTTACCTTTGGGAAATACAGCTAGTAAAGTGGCCGGTATCATGGTAAATCTATCTGGCGAAGAAGGTTATTCTGGAGATGTAGTTTACGAAAATATTGAAAAAATATTAAGTTGGGAAGGAGTTACACCTCACATTTATGGCAAGAAAGAAACACGCCCCTTTAGAAAAATGGGACATGTTACCATTGTAAATAAAAATATTGATGAAGCCAGAAAAATTGCTGAAAAAGTAAAAAATATGATTCGAGTAATTAGTAATCGATAATCTATTTTCAGTCGCAGTCATACACTCACTTTAAAACACAAAATTAAAAAACATGAAAGTAGCCGTTATAATGGGAAGCATTTCTGATATGCCCGTAATGCAAGAAGCGATAGACATCCTAAAAGCATTTGATATAGAAACAGAAGTTGACATTGTTTCTGCACACAGAACACCAGAAAAATTATTTGATTTTAGTAAAAATGCACATCATCGTGGGATTACGGTAATTATTGCCGGTGCTGGCGGTGCTGCACATTTACCCGGAATGGTCGCTTCGATGTCGCCACTTCCAGTAATTGGCGTTCCTGTGAAATCCAGTAATTCTATCGATGGTTGGGATAGTATATTGTCTATTCTTCAAATGCCGGGTGGCGTTCCTGTAGCAACTGTTGCACTGAATGGAGCAAAAAATGCCGGAATTCTTGCCGCTCAAATCATAGGAAGTCACAACAAAAGTGTCCTTGACAGAATAATACTATATAAGACAGGATTGAAAGAAGCAGTAAATATTGCCTCTGAAACACTCCATAAATAACAAAGAAAGCTCCATTACGGAGCTTTTTTCATTTCAAATCGCAAATCATTTATTCTGCACTTACTGATTCTTCCAGAACCCCTTCAAATTCCGAAGCAATTATATCTTCTTTGTTTAACCAATATTCTGAGGTAGTCAAAGTGTAATTTACGTTATCTGAAGTTGTCAAATCCCACAAAATATCTTCGGCTTCCGGAAAAGGTGCATTTTCATTCATGGCATGATCAAACAATCTTTTGATAAGAGTACTATCAGACAAACCGTTGCTTAACAATTTTAAAACATTTTCTTTCGTTAACTCACTTGCTCCTTCTGATGCCATCATACTGCACTCAAGAATGGTGGCTTTTGCATTAGGAAATTTACCGTTGTACGCTTTAAAAAGCAATTGATTGACATGAAACAAAGTCGAATGCAAACCTATTTCAGGATATTCTTCACAGACTTTGTCTAAAAACATATCGTTAGAAATTTGCTGAATTTGACCTTCATTTAAATCTTCGGATAATTTGTATTCCAATACAATTACGGCAGCATCTTTGGGTTCAAAATCAGAAATTGCCATAAATAACAATTCTCTTAAACTGGCTGTATCAGCATCAGAAGCATCCGGATAATCGAATTTTTCAAGCAGTTTAATATAATCATCATTGGTCCAATATTCCTCGATTTGGTCTACAGTATTGGCGCTTTTTATTATAATTTGATAGTTCATATTTTATTTATTTTTTTGATTCGTTTCTTCTAAAACCAATCTTTTTTTTACAATTTAAGGCTTTATTACTGCCAAACGAAATAAATAACATTTAAATAACACAATCCATTCTAGCATTTTAGGACAAATCAATTCCTTTAGCAACCTCATTTTTTTCAATAAATCCCTACCTTTGTTATCTTAAAACATCTAATTATTTTTATTAAAAAAAATACAAATGAGCATCCTAACACACCATTTCAATACAAAATATAACACTGCCCCTTTTTCGAAAATAAAGAACGAAGATTTCCTTCCTGCTTTTCAAAAAGGTATCGAATTGGCAAAAGCTGAAATCGATGCTATTGTAAGAAATCCTATAAAACCAACTTTCGAAAATACTATTGAAGCATTAGCATTCAGCGGAGATGTTTTGGATAGAATTTCAAGTATCTTTTTCAACTTAAATTCAGCAGAAACGAATGATGAAATTCAGAAAATCGCTCAGGAAGTTTCTCCTTTATTGTCTGAATTTGGAAATGATGTTCGCCTTAACCCTGATTTATTCGCCCGGGTAAAGACGGTTTACGAGCAAAGAGACAAGCTGAATCTAAATCCGGAACAAACCACCCTTTTAGATAAAAAATACAAAAGCTTCTCCAGAAACGGAGCTAATTTGCCGGAAGACAAAAAGAATCAATTGCGAGAAATCGACAAAGAATTATCGAAATTGAGTTTACAGTTTGGCGAAAATGTATTGGCCGAAACCCAAGCCTACCAATTGCATATTATTAACAAAGAAGATTTAGCCGGCTTACCTGATGGCACTATCGAAGCCGCTCGTTCTTTGGCTAAAAGCCAAGAAAAAGAAGGATGGATTTTCACATTGGATTACCCAAGTTATGTTCCGTTTGTGACGTATGCTGACAATCGCGAATTACGCAAAAAAATGGCAATCGCTTTTGGCGCCAAAGGTTTTCAAAATAACGAATTTGACAATCAGGAAATTGTTCTGAAAATCACAAAATTGCGTTTTGATAGAGCACAAGTTTTAGGTTATGCCACACACGCTCATTTTGTGCTTGAAGAAAGAATGGCAGAAAGTCCGGAGAAAGTAAAAACATTTTCGAATGACTTATTGGAAAAAGCCAAACCGGCAGCTTTGAAAGAATTTGCACAATTGACTGCTTTCTCAAAAGAGCTTGACGGTATTGAACAACTGGAAAAATGGGATGGTGCCTATTATTCGGAGAAATTGAAACAGCAGTTATTCAATTTGGATGATGAAATATTAAAACCGTATTTTCAATTAGAAAAAGTCTTGGACGGTGCTTTTGCAGTAGCACAAAAATTATACGGAATCACTTTCGAAGAAATTTTCGAAGTGGATAAATACCATGAAGAAGTAAAAACATACGAAGTAAAAGATGATGAAGACCAATTAGTTGCCGTATTTTATGCTGATTTCTTTCCAAGAAAAGGCAAACGCAACGGAGCCTGGATGACCTCTTTTAAATCGCAATACATAAAAAAAGGAATCAACGAAAGACCACACATTTCCATTGTGTGCAATTTCACGAAACCGACTGAGACGAAACCATCACTATTAACTTTTAACGAAGTAACGACTTTGTTTCATGAATTTGGTCACGCATTACACGGGATGTTAGCCAACACCACTTATCCAAGTTTATCAGGAACTTCTGTGTATTGGGATTTTGTGGAATTACCAAGTCAGATTCTGGAAAACTGGTGTTACGAGCCGGAAGCATTAGCTTTGTTTGCGTATCATTATGAAACTGGCGAGATGATTCCGATGGAATTAGTGCACAAAATTAAAGAAAGTGCCAGTTTTCAAGAAGGAATTGCAACGATGCGTCAATTGAGTTTTGGATTATTGGACATGGGATGGCATGCACAAGACCCTTCGAACATCAAAGACATTAAAGCTTTTGAAACCGAACAATTTGCAGCTACACAATTGTATCCTGAAGTAAAAGAAAATGCGATGAGCACCTCTTTTTCCCATATTTTTCAAGGTGGTTATTCTTCTGGATATTACAGCTACAAATGGGCTGAAGTTCTGGATGCTGATGCTTTCGAATATTTCCAAGAAAAAGGGATTTTCAATAAAGAAGTAGCAACCAAGTTCAAGGAAAACGTGCTTTCTAAAGGCGGAACGGAACATCCGATGATTTTGTACAAACGCTTTAGAGGACAGGAACCAAAACCAGAAGCGTTGTTAAAAAGAGCGGGATTATTATAAACATCATAAAAAAAGTGCTTCATGAAGCACTTTTTTTATGATTATTTTTATTACTTAGAATTCGCTTATTTTTTTGTCAAACGAGTAGAAAAATCAGAAATTACGTTTTTATATTTTCTTAAAATTCTATCCCATTCCCTAAATTGTTCATCTGCTTTTACACTTGTGCCATTTGTACCAGAAGATTCACTATTGAGTTTTACTTTAAATGTTAAAGGATTGGATTTGGCCAGTTTAATGATCAATCGGGTTCTGATCGTATTTTGCTGGAAAGACTGAACACTCCATGCAGTCCTAAGATAGGAAGTTTCCTTATCACTTACCTCAATTGCGTCAAAATAATCAGTTACAATTTGCGTGGTGAGTCTCCAAGCTTCAAGCATATCCAAATCTTTGTTAACTTCTATTTCAAAATCAACATTTGCCTGATCGGTTTTTACTGAAGCTTCTTCAGCATCATCTTTTTTCATTTCAAAATATATGCTTTTGGGTGCTTCCGGACCTGCTTTTTTCCCACAAACTGTCGCGTCATAATTTAAGAAGCCTGGTTTTGTTACTTTTACTTTGTAACATTCTTTACTTTCTATTTTCAATTTATAGTTTCCCGAACCTACATTTTGTCCGTTAACAACAATATTTGCATCACTCTCGGAAGCACTAATTTTAACGGTCTGTGCTTTGAGCATAGAACAAATTAACATAACGACTAAAACAATTAATTTTGATTTCATAAAGCATTAAGTTTTTAGATTAAAGGTAGTTTAAAACACATAAAAAAGACATTGCCTACCTGATTAGCATACCCAAAGTTAACGAAAAATACTAATAAATCTTTATTAAAATTAAATTTTATAGTATTAAAAAGCAACCACCATCAGCCACCAAAAAATTGGCACGCTTTCCACCCAAAATGAAGTATAGTATTTCGAGCGCTTTTCATTGGCAAAAAACAGAACCAAAGAAATCATAATCACTATTATCAAGTTAACAATTAATTGATTTGCATCAAAATTACTTTTTAGCAATTCCAGAAAATAAAACGGAATTAAAAGTAACAATCCCAATATTTTCGTTCGCTTCACTCCTATTTGTTGTGGCACGGTTTGCAAATGTGGATCATCATTTGCCAAATCAATAATTTCAAAAATAAGCACCAATACAAAAATCAGGATAAATCGCTGTATGCATTTCAGATAGAAATCAAGTGTTATCGAAACATCGGCATTCAAAACAGGCAAAGCCAAAGTCACTCCTACCCAACACAACGCCACAATATAGATTTTCACACCAGCCCAGTTTCTGGCATTTTTTTTATTTGGAAAAAAGGGCAGCGTATACAACAAAGTGATACTCAAAAAAGCGATTGCTACGATTTGGGTAATCCGTTGCAGCTGAAAAAAATAAAAACCAACCAAAAGAAGCGCAAAAAAACTAAATACAGCAATGATTTTCAACTCCTTGCGCATCTTTAATTTTTTAGCTCTGGCCAAAGCATCATATTTTACGAAATTATATCCTACAATTGTTCCAAAAAAAACAAAATTAGCTATTGGTTCGTCCGCAGCAATGTGGAACATGTGTTGCGTCATTCGCACTAAGGCATAACACGACAATCCCACGTGAATACTGCTATTGATATAAAAATTGAATAGTTGTTTAAAAATCTTCATTAGACAAAATTAATCAATTGTGAACAAATACATCATTTAGTTGAAAAATCAATAAAAAAGGAGACCCAAAATACCTTTTAGATTATTAATAATACTTAATTTTGCACCACTAAAAAAACAACACCTACATTTTTATATGAAAACAGATGCTTTTGCTTTAAGACACATTGGTCCAAGAGAAAACGACCTACAACATATGTTGAAAACGATTGGAGCGGAAACGCTTGACCAATTGATTTTCGAGACAATTCCTAGTGATATTCGTCTAAAAGCTGATTTAGATTTAGATCCGGCAATGACCGAATATGAATTTGCAAATCACATTCAAAAATTAGGGAATAAAAATAAAGTTTTTCAATCTTATATTGGTTTGGGTTACAATGCAGCCATTATTCCTGCAGTTATTCAAAGAAACGTTTTTGAAAACCCGGGATGGTACACTGCTTACACACCTTATCAAGCTGAGATTGCTCAAGGCCGTTTAGAAGCAATTTTGAATTTCCAAACTATGGTTATCGAATTAACCGGAATGGAAATCGCTAACGCTTCTTTATTGGACGAAGGAACTGCTGCTGCTGAAGCAATGGCATTACTTTTTGATGTTCGTTCTCGTGACCAAAAGAAAAATAATGTTTGTAAATTCTTCGTTTCCGAAGAAATATTACCTCAAACTTTATCGGTTTTACAAACGCGTTCTACACCAGTTGGTGTTGAATTAGTAATTGGAAACCATGAAGATTTCGACTTTTCAACGGAATATTTTGGGGCTATACTTCAATATCCGGGAAAATTTGGACAAGTTCATGATTATGCTGATTTTATCGCTAAAGCTGCTGCAAACGAAATAAAAGTAGCTGTTGCTGCTGATATTTTGAGTTTGGCAAAATTGACTCCTCCGGGAGAAATGGGCGCTGCAGTAGTTCTTGGAACGACACAACGTTTCGGAATCCCGTTAGGTTATGGTGGCCCACACGCTGCTTATTTCGCTACAAAAGACGAATATAAAAGAAGCATGCCGGGAAGAATCATCGGTGTAACTGTTGATACGAATGGCAATCGTGCGTTGCGTATGGCATTACAAACACGTGAACAACACATTAAACGTGACAAAGCCACTTCAAATATATGCACTGCACAAGTTTTATTGTCCGTTATGGCTGGAATGTATGCCGTTTATCACGGACCAAAAGGCTTGCAATATATCGCTAATAAAGTACATGCTTCGGCAGCTACTTTGGCAAACGCATTAGAAAAATTAGGTTTGCAACAAACCAATACTGCTTTCTTTGACACAATCGTTGTTAAGGCTGACGCCAAAAAAGTGAAAGCTATTGCTGAACAAAACGAAATCAACTTCTACTATATCGACGAAAATACCGTTTCAATTTCTTTGAATGAAACAACAAGTATTGCTGATTTAAATACTATTATTGCTGTTTTCGCTTCCGCAAAAGATAGTCAGGCTACAGTAATTGAAAGTTTATCGGAAACCAATCATTTTCCAGAAAGCGTAAGCAGAACATCTACTTTCTTGCAACATGATGTTTTCAACAAATTCCATTCGGAAACCGCTTTGATGCGCTACATCAAAATGTTGGAGCGAAAAGATTTGGCTTTGAATCATTCCATGATTTCATTGGGTTCTTGTACCATGAAACTGAATGCAGCTTCGGAAATGTTACCTTTAAGCATGCCACAATGGAATAATATTCACCCATTTGCACCATTAGACCAAGCGCAAGGATACCAAGAAATGTTGGCTAAACTAGAGCAACAGTTAAATGTTATTACAGGTTTTGCAGGAACAACGCTACAACCTAACTCTGGTGCGCAAGGCGAATATGCAGGATTAATGGTTATTCGTGCCTACCACCAGTCAAGAGGAGATCACCATAGAAATATTGCTTTAATCCCATCATCAGCTCACGGAACAAATCCGGCTTCAGCAGCTATGGCAGGAATGAAAGTTATTGTAACCAAAACATTGGAGAACGGAAATATTGACGTAGAAGATTTACGTGAAAAAGCAATTTTACACAAAGATAATCTTTCTTGTTTGATGGTAACGTATCCGTCAACTCACGGTGTTTTTGAAAGCGCCATTAAAGAAATTACACAATTGATCCACGATAATGGTGGACAAGTTTATATGGATGGTGCCAATATGAATGCGCAAGTAGGATTAACAAATCCTGCAACTATTGGTGCTGACGTTTGTCACTTGAACTTACACAAAACGTTCGCTATCCCTCACGGTGGTGGTGGACCAGGTGTTGGACCAATATGTGTTGCTCCGCAATTAGTTCCATTTTTACCATCAAACCCTGTAATTCCAACTGGAGGTTCAACTGCAATTACAGCTATTTCTGCAGCTCCTTGGGGTTCTGCTTTAGTTTGTTTGATTTCTTACGGTTACATTTCAATGTTGGGTGCTGAAGGTTTGAAACAATCTACTCAATATGCGATTTTAAATGCAAACTACATTAAAGAGAAATTAAACGGTCATTATGATACGTTGTATTCTGGAGAAATGGGTCGTGCAGCTCACGAAATGATTTTAGAATGTCGTCCTTTCAAACAAAAAGGAATTGAAGTTACTGATATCGCAAAACGTTTGATGGATTATGGTTTCCATGCTCCTACTGTTTCTTTCCCAGTTGCCGGAACTTTAATGATTGAACCAACGGAGAGTGAAAACTTAGAAGAGTTAGACCGTTTTTGTGATGCGATGATTTCAATCCGTAAAGAAATTGAAGCTTCTACTCTGGAGGATAAAAACAATGTTTTGAAAAATTCTCCACATACATTAGCCATGCTAACGGCAGATACTTGGGATTTCCCATACACCCGTGAACAAGCAGCCTTCCCATTGGATTATATTGCTGAAAATAAATTCTGGCCAACTGTTCGCCGAGCAGATGATGCTTATGGCGATAGAAATTTAGTTTGTTCTTGTGCGCCAATTGAAGCGTATAAGGAAAACTAATTTTAACCATTAAAAAAAAAACAAAAATGCCTCGTTATATCGGGGCATTTTCATTATACTTGTATTGGCAAAACAATTCTTACAAGTATATATGAAAACAAATCTATTATGCTTTCTGTTTCTACTGTATTTTGGCTTCTCCCAAGCCCAGAATAACGAATTTAGTTATTATCCTCACAGTATCGATTCTCTGGAAAATTACCTCACTAAAATAACCTCTGCTAAAATAAATGAGTTTTCCACGATTCAACAAAAAAAAGCAAAAGAAATACTTCTGGAGCGAAAAGTATCCTTTTTTAAAAATGTAAAGGACAGTACGTTTATTTTTGACAAAACAATTAATAGATTTCTTCAAAAAACACTTGCTGAAATATACCATTCAAATCCCCAAATTGAAACAAAAGATTTTTATTTTCTGATTAACAAATCCCTAATCCCTAATGCTGCATGCTACGGGAACGGCCTATTCTCGGTTAATTTAGGTCTATTCACACTTATTGAAAACAATGATGAAATGGCTTTTATTATTTGCCATGAAATAGCACATTATATTTTAAAGCACAATGACAAAGCGCTCGAAGAATACATCACAACATTCAGCTCTAAGGATACTAAACAGCAGCTAAGTACCGCTTCAAATAAAAAATATGGCCGAAGATCCGCTGTAACTTTATTATTAAAGGACCTGCAATTTAATTTCATGAAGCGAAGTCGAAGTGCAGAAACCCAAGCAGACTCACTCGGTTTTATTTTGTTTAACAATACAAAATACAACAAACAGGCTTCGATAAATATTCTAAAAAAACTCGATACGACTGACGGTATACTTTTCAATAATCCAACAAATTTAAAACAAAATTTCACATTCGAAGAGTACCCGTTTAAAGAAGCATGGGTTGTCGAAGAAGGCAAAATGTTTGACATTACCGAAAGAGTAAATGATTTGGAATTTGACAAAGATTCCACAAAAACACATCCTGACATTCCCCTTCGTATAAAAAATATAATTCAAAATCAT
Source organism: Flavobacterium melibiosi (assembly GCF_048158545.1). Classification (NCBI taxonomy): domain Bacteria; kingdom Pseudomonadati; phylum Bacteroidota; class Flavobacteriia; order Flavobacteriales; family Flavobacteriaceae; genus Flavobacterium; species Flavobacterium melibiosi. The sequence continues at coordinate 150,081 of NZ_JBLNKU010000008.1, forward strand.
ACCATCGCCCCAACAAATCCAACCAGAAATGAAATAGATCTGGTACAGAAAAAAACAGCTGAAAACAGTATTAAAATCTTTTTTGACGACTCTAAATTAGACTTTGCGCTATACCAATTATTGTCCCTTTATGAAAAAGAGGAATTAAATAAAAAAGCCTTTACAAGTCATGTCGCTTACTTATTAAAAAAAGTATACGTTTTAAAAGAAAAACATGTCTTTGGAAAATATGTAGAACCAGTAAACTCTTTTTCCGAAGAAAAATATATTAATGAGATACGGTTGTTTTTAAACAATATTGAACTAAAAGACCTCCGGAAAATTGGTTATTATTTTTGTCTAAAAAACGAATTAATATCACAAGAGGATACTGAATTTCAAAATGCATATGCTTTCTTCAAAAGCTTAAATAAAAATTAATACAATCAAACAACAAACCAATTATGAAAAAAATCAGTACACTACTATTAATCTCATTTGTGGCAAATTTATCATTTGCACAAACAAAAAAAATTAATGAAGTTAATACTTTTAAAGTAAAGAATTCAGGAGCAATCCTGAACAAAGAGAAGGATGTTGACGGCTATTACTTTTTCTATGAAATAGACAAGTTAAAAAAAGGAAATCGTGAATTTGCAATTCAGGTTCTAGACAAAAATCTAGTTGAAGTAGCCCAGAAAACATACGTTGATAATAAAAATACTTTTTTAATGAAAAGTAGCTTTAACAATCAAGGAATAATGTTTGCAATGGCTAATTTTAAAGAAAAAAAGATCAGCCTATTAAGCTATGATAGGAAAGTAAATCAATTACCAATTATTGACATTCCTCTGGAAAGCAAAGAAATCCGTTATATCCAATACATGCAACAAACAGGTGATTTTAATATTTTATTTCCTGTTGAAAACAAAGGATTCATTTTCAACAAGTTTGAAGACAATAAAAAAATAGGATACTCTTTAAAATATTACCCAACTGATGGTGGGACCTCATGGGAATATAATTCTCCTGATGATTCAAAAGAAATGTTGGCAATAAATCCTATTGAAGTAAATGATAAAGTAATTGTTGCTTTAGAAACATCAAAATCAAGTCTTTTATCAAGGAAAATCGCCTTAAAGACAAAAATTATTGATGTAAATACAGGAGTGCTATTGTATGAAAAAGAATATAGTAAAAACAGTAAACCCCGATTAATTAATAATGCATTCCTTGACAAAGACAGTAATGTTGTTTTAATGGGGGAATATTTTAAAGAAGGGGATAATATTATTGATGATAAAAGTCTAGGCCTGTTTACAGAAGTAATCGATTTATCTGGAAAAACTTTAAAAGAAAACTTTACCAGTTGGAAAGAAGACGTTGCAAAAATTGCAAAAGTAAGCGGTAATTACATTGAAGACAAAGGATACATTTATTTTCATAATATTGCCAGAACAAAGAACAATGAGTATTATGCCATTGGAGAGTTTTATAAAAGGACAGCAAATGCCGGAGGCATAGCACTAAATACCTTATCGCTATTAGCCGGAGGTGGCGGAGGTGCAAGTGTCACACAACTTACAATTACAAATTCTGTAGTGTTCAAATTTAATTCTGATTTCAAACTTACAGAAATTCAAGAATTTGAAAAAGGAAAATCAAGAGCTCCAAGCTTATCTGATTTTGGAAGCCCACAATTAAATGCACACGCTTTGAAAGCCTATGGTGCGTTTGATTATGAATATACCCAACTCGACAAAACAAATGATCGTTTCTATGCTTGTTTCATCGATTATGAAAGACTAAAAGGAGAAAAAAACAAAAATGCGTTTAAAACTATCATTTGTGATAACGGTCAACTAACCGAAGATAAAATCTATCTGAAAAGCGACAATAACAATAATGATTTCCGAGTTTTACCAGCAAAAGTTGGAAATGTACTGTTACTGGAATATGACAAGAAATTAAAAGAAATAAACATACACTTAGAAAAATTAAATATAAAATAATCCCTCAAGAGCCACTACCAAGTGGCTCTTTTTATTCCTTCCCTAAAATCCAATTCAAATTACTCCGTAATGACTGCTATAAATAATTTCCAATTTAGAAACAATAAGCAGCAATGCAACATTTAATCTCAAACCGATTTCCAATCCTTCTGAAAACATCAGTTTTACCAATTGCAACATTTCGGAAATCATTATCATATCATTTTTTTGTAATTCGTAATAAAATAATCAATATTTTTGCCAATAAATTATTATTCCACAATTATATGCATGCATAATAAATTTTGTGAGTGTACTAATTTATTTATGATTAAATTAGCCTGAATTTTTGGAAAAACAACCCGATGAAAATAAAAATAACTGGAATAGGAAGTTATATTCCTGAAAAAAAAGTAAGCAATACTGACTTTAGCGAACATATTTTTTTGAATGAAGACGGAACAGCTTTTGGCTACACGAATGAAGTAGTCATTAGTAAATTTAAAGGAATAACCGGTATAGAACACAGACGCTATGCCGAAGACCAATACACCTCATCTGATTTAGCTTTTTTTGCTTCTCAAAAAGCAATAGAAAATGCCGGAATAGATCCCGAGACAATTGACTATATCATCTTTGCACACAACTTTGGCGATGTAAAATGTGGAACAAATCAATCTGATATGATTCCAAGTTTGGCCACACGTGTGAAACACAAACTACAAATAAAGAACCCAAAATGTGTTGCCTACGATATCCTTTTTGGATGTCCAGGCTGGATAGAAGGGGTTATGCAGGCCAATGCTTTCATCAAATCAGGAATGGCGAAACGTTGTCTTGTAATTGGAGCCGAAACCCTATCCAGAGTGGTTGATGCCCACGATAGGGATTCCATGATCTATTCTGATGGCGCAGGTGCTTCTATAATTGAAGCTTCAGATGATGAAACAGGAATGTTGGCTTATGAAAGTGCTACTTATGCTAATGACGAAGCCAATTATTTATTTTTTGGAAAATCCTATAACCCTGATTTAGATCCAGATATTCGCTACATAAAAATGTATGGACGTAAAATCTATGAATTTGCATTAAGCCAGGTTCCGGCAGCTATGAAAAGTTGCTTGGACAAAAGTGGATTAGGCATTGACGACGTAAAAAAAATCCTTATCCATCAAGCCAATGAAAAAATGGACGAAGCGATAATCCAACGTTTTTACAAATTATACGACAGACCCGTACCCAAAGACATCATGCCAATGAGCATTCATGAACTGGGAAATAGCAGCGTCGCAACCGTGCCTACGCTATATGACCTGTTAATTCGCGGAGAAATAGAAAACCAATCCATACAAAAAGGCGATATTCTCATTTTTGCATCCGTTGGAGCAGGAATGAACATCAACGCATTTGTTTACAGATATTAATCACTAAGAGGAATGTGTCAATCTGGAGCTAATCCGGCTGTACATTACAATTCCTCACTATAAAACTTGTTTTTCTAAGGTGTAAAAAAGCTTCTTTTAGTCGCTTTTTGCACCTTGAAAAACTACATTTTGAAGCTCCGGGATTTTCATTTCCATCCGGGCTAAAAAACAATGCCCAAAAACACATTTATTACTATATTTGTGCCTTCGTGCCTTCGCGGCAAAATCAAAAAAACATGTACGAGAAAACGTTTCCCAATAAAAGATTCAAACATACTTTAGAATTTCTAAAAAAACACATCTCCACGGATGAAACCATATTAGATTTAGGCGTAGAAAACCCCTTTTCTAAAATCATGAAATCGGAAGGATTTGAAGTTACAAATACAACAGGAGAAGACTTAGATACTGACCAAGCTGTACTTTCGAATGAAAAACAGGATGTGGTAACCGCTTTCGAAATCTTTGAACATTTATTAAATCCTTACACGATTTTAAGCGAAATAAAATCGGATAAACTTTTTATATCTATCCCAATGCGTTTGTGGTTTTCACCAGCCTATAGAAGCAAAACTGATATGTGGGACAGACATTACCATGAATTTGAAGATTGGCAATTGGACTGGCTATTGGAAAAAACGGGTTGGAAAATAATCGACAGAGAAAAATGGACCAATCCGGTTAAGAAATTTGGCCTTCGTCCATTATTGCGAAAATTCACCAATCGCTATTATATTGTTTACGCTGAAAAAATAAAATAATGAATTATTACATTGTTATTCCGGCTCATAACGAGGAAGCATTTATTGCTTTAACTTTGGAATCTTTGATTTCTCAAACCGTTTTACCCAAAAAAGTAGTCGTAGTCAATGACAATTCCACTGATAAAACTGCCGAAATTGTAACAGCTTTCGCCAAAGAAAATCCTTTTATCACTTTGGTAAACAAAACTTCAAGTGCCATACATCTTCCGGGAAGTAAAGTCATTCAGGCTTTTCACAAAGGTTTTGAAACATTGGACGAAGATTACGACGTTATCGTAAAACTGGACGCCGACTTAATTCTTCCCAACAACTATTTTGAAACTATTCTAAACATTTTCGAAAAAGATGCTACAATTGGAATGGCTGGCGGATTTGCTTATATCGAAAAAAACGGTAAATGGATTCTGGAAAACCTAACAGATAAAGACCATATTCGTGGTGCATTCAAAGCGTACAGAAAAGAATGCTTTCAACAAATAGGTAATTTAAAACCGGCTATGGGTTGGGACACCGTTGATGAATTACTGTCAAAATTTTACGGATGGAAAGTAGTTACTAATGCCTCACTAATCGTAAAACACCTAAAACCAACTGGAGCTAATTATAACAAAACAGCACGATACAAACAAGGCGAAGCATTTTACACCCTTGGTTACGGATTTTTAATCACGTCGATTGCTTCTGCAAAACTGGCGATGATGAAGAAAAAGCCTATCCTTTTTTTGGATTACATCAAAGGATTTTGGAAAGCTAAAGCTGCTAAAACCCCTTTATTGGTAACTGAAGAACAAGCAAAATTCATTAGAAAGTATCGCTTAAAGAAAATGAAAGAAAAGATTTTATAGCTTCAGAAATCAAAAAAGCACAAACTGTAAAGTATAAACTGCTAACTAATCCTTAATTTAGCCCATAATCGCAAAAATATGATGCTCATTCGATATATAACGCAGATAGGAAGGTACTTCTTAATGCTGAAAGAAATTTTCAATAAACAGACGAAATGGTCCGTGATGAGAAATCTAATTTTCAAGGAAATAGACGATTTAATTATTGGTTCCCTTGGTATTGTAGCATTCATTTCTTTCTTTGTTGGAGGTGTTGTTGCCATACAAACTGCATTGAATTTGACAAATCCATTAATTCCAAAATACCTTATTGGGTTTGCCACTCGACAATCTGTAATATTAGAATTTGCACCTACGTTCATCTCGGTGATTATGGCTGGAAAAATGGGTTCTTTTATTACGTCAAGCATTGGAACAATGAGAGTGACCGAACAAATTGATGCACTGGAAGTGATGGGAGTGAATTCGTTAAACTATTTGGTTTTTCCAAAAATAATTGCCTTACTGCTCTATCCATTCGTTATTGGAATTAGTATGTTTCTAGGGGTATTAGGTGGCTGGATGGCTGGTGTTTATGGTGGCTTTACGTCAAGCTCCGAATTTATAAATGGCGCTCAAATGGATTTTATTCCATTTCATATCGTTTATGCTTTTCTAAAAACATTGATTTTTGCGATGTTATTAGCAACTATTCCATCCTTTCACGGATATTACATGAAGGGTGGCGCACTTGAAGTAGGTAGAGCAAGTACCGTTTCATTTGTTTGGACATCGGTGTCAATAATTTCTTTTAATTATATATTAACACAATTGTTACTTGGCTCATGATAGAAGTAAAAAACATAGAAAAATCATTTGGCGGTATCAAAATCCTTAAAGGCGTTTCCACGATTTTTGAAACAGGAAAAACGAATTTAATTATTGGACAAAGTGGATCCGGAAAAACCGTTCTGCTCAAAAGTCTTTTAGGAATTCACACTCCGGAATCTGGAACAATTTCATTTGACGGAAGAATTTATTCTGAATTAAATCCAGATGAGAAACGAGATTTACGAACGGAAATAGGAATGGTTTTTCAAGGAAGTGCCTTGTTTGACTCCATGACAGTTGCCGAGAATGTTGGATTTCCACTGAAAATGTTCACCAAAGACAATAATTCAAAAATTCAGGAGCGTGTTGACTTTGTATTAAAAAGAGTCAACCTTACTGATGCCCATAAAAAATTGCCTTCGGAAATTTCAGGAGGAATGCAAAAACGGGTAGCTATTGCGCGCGCTATTGTAAATAATCCAAAATACCTGTTTTGCGATGAACCAAACTCTGGTTTAGATCCAAATACAGCTATTTTGATTGATAATCTTATCAAAGAAATCACCGAAGAATACAATATCACAACGGTTATAAACACCCATGATATGAACTCCGTTATGGAAATTGGAGAGAAAATTCTATTCTTAAAAGATGGCTTAAAAGCTTGGGAAGGAACCAAAGAAGAAATTTTCAGAACCGATAATGAGGCTGTTGTGGCCTTTGTTTATTCTTCTAATTTATTCAAAAAAGTACGAGAAGCGTATTTGAAAGAGTAAAAGGCTAACTTGATTTCAACAACTCCACCTCAGCGTTTGGATTGAATAAATACGTTTTTCCAGAACTCATTTCGAGGCATTCAAAACGCTTCGTTCTGATTGCTATTTTCTTGAAAATCTTTCCGTTTTGGATCCTAAAAACACTGCCGTAAGGTATTTCGAACACATAGTTTTTATCATTTTCTTGGTCAAATTGTTTCAATGCCAATGCCAAAGTCGCATCGGTATCACTGCTGGCTGTTGGGTTTTTAAAATGTCGCGCCAACAAAGGCAACAAGTGATTCGGGAAAATTTCTGGACGAATATAAGGAATCATCAACCGTTGAAAAGAATATTTCCACTCGTTACCATGAGGTTTTATATTTCTACCAAATTTTTCAAAAGCGACCAAATGCGAGATTTCATGAATCAACGTAATCAAAAACTTGTATTTATTCAGATTTGAATTTACTGTGATTTCATGCTTTCCGTTCAAACCTTTTCGATAATCTCCATGACGCGTCTGACGCTCGTTTACAATCTTAAGATGCACTTGATTGGCAACAATAAGTTCGAAAACGGGTTTTACCGCATGCTCTGGAATGTATCTTGCTAAGGTTTCGCTCAAAATAGTTATGAGTTAGGAATTAAGGATTTGTAGAAGACACTTGCAATACTTTTCCGTTGAAATATTTATTTCCTGTCAGCGTAAAATTAAAAATATAATCTGCCATTTCGCTTGCCGTAATTGGTGCTTGATATCCTGGAAAAGCTTCCGCCAACATTTCTGTTTGAACCGAACCTAATGCCAAAACATTAAAAGAAATACCGCGCTCTTTATATTCCTCTGCTAACAACTCTGACAGCGTAATAACGGCACCTTTACTGGAACTATACGCTGCAAGTCCGGCAAACTTTAAACTTCCCTGAATTCCGCCCATAGAACTTATCGTTACAACGTGGCTTCCTTTTTGTAAATAAGGCAAGCAAATTCGGGTCAAGTTAGCAACTCCAAAAACATTGACTTTATAGATATTTTCAAAATCTTCCTGTGACGTTTCTGAAAAGGGTTTCAACAATAAACTTCCTGCGTTGTGGATGATTATATCTACTTTTTTCCAAGAATGGGAAAGAAAACTTTCTACTTTCTGCATTTCGTTTTCGTCGGATAAATCGATGGAAAGACAAGTAATATTTTGGTTTTCGATAAGGTCTTGGGGCGTTTTTCTGGAAATGGCCAATACATTGTGTCCGGCATTGGCAAACTGCAAAGCCAATTCGTAACCAATTCCTCTTGAAGTTCCCGTGATGATGATGTTTTTCATTTAGCGAAAATAAGCAAAATCTTTAAAAAAGTTAGCCACAGATTCACAGATTACAAAAAATGATTTATTTATAAAAACAGCAACTGATTTATTTTACGAATTCTAAAATATTTATTGTAAACTTGACACACTTGGTAAGCAGCCAGAAATCAATAAAAAAACAATGGCTCGAGATAAAAAATACTGGAAACGTCGCTTAGGAAAGGTGGAATATGCGTCACCTTATCAAGACCATATTGATTTTCGTGGAATTCCCGATTTAAACGATGAAGGCTTGGCATATTTTTTAACAGGTATTAAAGGCATAAATATGCTCGACTTAAACGAAACAGAAATCACAAACGATTCCATTGCGTTTCTATGCAATCTTGAATACGTTAACGAATTACGATTAAAAGGTTGCCTGGAAATAGATGATGATTGTATTTTTCATTTAAATAAAATGACCAGTTTACAATTTTTGCATATTAAAGATACTGCAATTACCATTGACGGTATTTTACAATTAAATGCACTTAAAAACCTTAGAGAACTATTGTTTTCTGTTGAGGATATAGAAACTGTAAAAGATGATATGTTGTTGTTAAAGATAATGTTACCCAATTGCAATTTCACTATAAACTCAGTACCTTATGTTTTTAAAAATGAAATATAATATCCAATTATCTCGTTATTCAATCCAATGGACTGGTTTTATACTACTCCTTTTTAGTTTCATTTTTTCTTGTAAAAATTATGAAAACAAGAAGCAAGAAGTGGAAACATTACCAACAGGAAAGTGGAAAATTATTCAATTAAAAAATCCTCAAGTAAATATTGTATTTGACACCACACGCACCTATTTTTTAGAACATTATGCAAAAGATACTATTACAATTACTGCAGAAGACAATAGTTTATCGGGTGAATTGATAGTTTTAAATAAGGATAGTTTCAAAATGGGAACCTTAGCAGTTACAGATGTTTGTTGCAATAGCGAAGATGCTAAATTGTTGTTTAGTTTTTTTTATGACACCCTAAAACAGGAACAACTTGGAAATAAACTAATTTTATCTTCTAATAAAACGGTGGTAACGCTTGAAAAATAAATTAATCAAATGAACTTAACTGAACTATATAACTCATCATTAGACGATTATTTGTTGATCGATGGCAACTGGCAAAAGGCAGATTTTTATACTTTAGCCACAAGCAGTTCTTTTTGGAATACTGCAATGGTTATTGTTTTGTCTAAGGAATTTGCCCCAACTATTGATAAAGCACTGATTTATTTACTACAAAAACAAGCCAAAGCATTACAAATTTGGGAAAAGGAGTGGAATACAACCACACCAACACTACAAAGTTTCATACACTTTTTTATAGCCGAAAAAGGGTTTACTAATAGCCGAGGTAATCCAATAAGTATTGAAGATTTTTGGGACAAATACAGCGCAACAATAGAAGGAATAACTGCCGAACCTAGTTTTGAATTTACCAAGAATGACGAACCAGAAACCTTTTCTGAATTGCTAAATAAAGAAGAGATAACACAAGTTATTTGCTTTGATGACAGTTGGGAAGAAGAAAATTATTTAATTGAAACAGAAACTCATTGGATACTTTATCATTGGAGCTCGATGGTGTAAACAAAAGTTTAATGAATTATTTTTTACTTGGTTTGCCGCCGTATTCAATAACCATAATCCTAAGGTCATCCCAATATTTTATGTTATCGTTGGTATTATTTGGACTTTTCATTTCTTTAACAATCCAATCCAGCAAATTAAGACCGTCTTGTGGATCAATAAAATTAATATCCAGTGCATAAGTATCCGCCAGATTCACAATTACTTCAGGCATTTTTTGAGAAATAGAATACTTAAGAAAATTTCCATTAGGAAGCGAAAAATCAAGACAATCACATTTACACTTTGTTTTGTATTTATTCCAGAATAATTGTAGTTTCTTTTTTGCCATTTCTTCGTCATCAACCCCAATGTTTACGCAAGCCATCTGTAATAAATGCTTTTCATACCAATATTCAGTGAAGAATTTTGTTTCAGTATAATCTCGTCCCTGTGTAGCTACGTGCGCACACAACTCTTTGTAATCACTTTCTTTTGGTGGTGGGCAATCATTATTTAAATAATTGGTATTTTTTGGAGCAGGTATTTGGGCATTAGTTAGTATCCAAATAATAGAAAAAATAAAAAGGAATAGTATTTGAAATTCATATTATATACTGATTTTAATTTTTATAATACTTCAACAACTCATTTAATAACTTCTGCAAGTTTTCTTTATGCCTTATGTCTTCTGGCCAAGGCACTCCAATATGAAGGTAACTTGAGGTGCTTTTATCAGTAAATTCTGAACTGTTTATAGCTGTTTTGTGCCAAGTTATAGCATCATCATCAAACTCCAATATCAGATACAAGTCATAAGACAACCCTTGAATTTTATTTATTGGTGCTTCCATCCTAGATTTATAGAAAGTGCCATCTCTGTTATTGTAACGAATTATTAATGACAAAATACCTTGCTCATTTATAGCAAACTCTTGTTCAATAATCTTTTCGCCATCAAATTTAAAACCTTCATTTTCTTCTTTGGTGTTTTTGAGGATGTTGTTGAGCTCTGCTACAAAGGCTTTTTCAGATTGTTGTTTGGGTTGGGCGTAAGTATTTATTTGAAAAAGAGCTATTAAAGTAATTATGAAGAAATTTTTCATTTAATTTTCTTAAAATGTTAATTTTTTATTTCTAATAGCCTTATTCCATTCTTGCCTCTTGCTAGTGCTACAGCATATTTATTTGTTTTAGCAATTTTCATCTCCATACCATCAAAATCGCCACTTATTTTTTTGGTTTCAAAGGTATTATAATCTAAAGTGTAAATCCCATCGTAACAATTGTAAATCATTTTATTAGTACCATTTACTAAACAAAGCGGTGTTGCATAATCGCCGGACTTTGTCATTTCTACTAAATTTTTTATTTCGCCATTGTCCAAATTTACTATTTTTATAATGGTAGTTTCTTTATATCCTTCTTGAACACCAACAATCATCATACTTTTATCGGGTGTAACTACAACGTTAATAGCATTTTTTTTAACGCTCACAAATTTTGTTGTTTCTGCATTTGATGTATTTGTAATACTCATTTCACTTTTACCCATATTGTAAAGCAATTTGCTGTCACTGCTAAAAAAAGCATCAAATGACGAAGCGTAACCATTTTTTCCGATAATACTAAGACCTAATACATTTACTAATTTACAATCGCCATTTGTTTGTATATATGCAATTTCTGAATTTGGAGCAATTGTAATTTTTTGTATGTTGTTAAATCCATCTAGTTGTTTTACTACTTCAAAACTTTCGGCGTTGCATAAATACAAAGTACCCGAAAGCCCACCAATAAGAATGTATTTTCCATCTGACGATAAAGCGACTGCATATAGTGGTTTGTCGCTAATTTCTTTTTGTTTTACAGGAAATTCAGATTTTAAGCTCCATTTATTTAAAGTGCCGTCATTTCCTGCGGCAAAAACAAAATTACCATCATTTGAAAATATTGGAGCGTAAAAAGTTTCTTCCGTTTTTGTGTGAAAATTTTCGATGTATTTTAATGAACTTTGTGCTGCAATTTCCGATGATAGCAAAATTAAAGTGTAAGAAAATAAAAAATATTTAAGGTGTTTTTTCATTTTTATTTTTAAATTAATATTAAATTTTATAATTACCCTCGAACGCCACCAATGTTAGACAGTTTTCCAATTGAACCGTCAGGCTTCCTGACATAGCTTTTGATAATTTGTTTGACTTTATCTATTAAGCCTTGCTCTTCTGGAGTGGCTGCTTTTTGAATAATTCGTATTTCAAAACCACTGGCTTTATCAAAGCTGTTTTGCGATTTTGATCCGGGTTCTAACGTAATGGTGGTTTCGCCAGTTTTAATCATTTTACTCAGGTCGGTTTCATTTCCTTTAGTAATATTCGCACCTTGTTTATATTGCACAATGGTTACTTGTAATGCTACATCCTTGCGGGTATTTGTCATTTGTAAGAACTGTTTTTTGTCTAAAGTCTTCCATTGTACATCCAAATCGTTTTCGCCTATTGCAGCAGGAGTTGAGTTGGCAGATTTGCCCCAGCGAAATACTTCTTTAAACTCGCTATTTTTATACTCGGCTTGATATGCGGCAAATGCTTTTTCGGCAGCCAACATATCTTTTGCTTTTATACAACCATAAAATGTATTGGTACAATCCCAACCGTCTTTTTTTTGTGTGTACACTCTTTTACCTTCATAGAATATAACGGCAGTGGTTTCGGGCACCAATTCTACATAAACATTGGTGTAACCTTTGCCCAAGCTAGTTCTCATTTCTGTTTGTAATTTATTGCGGTAGGCAAATGTTTCGGCTGGCATCATCGCTATTTCTTCTTTTTTTAACATCAGTTTTTCACCACAAACATCGTTGATGCTTTTTTGCCCATAGGCAAAGAGAAGGTAGGTTTGTTTTTGGGCGGAAGCTGTTACTATTATTAAAAAAAAGAATAAAATGGTTTGGAGTTTTTTCATCATTGTAAGTTTATTTATAATATATCGTTTTATATTTGAAAAAATAAAAGCTGCAGATTCCATACAAGATTTTACAATGTAATTTGCATTTTTTTTCTCTTTTATTTCAAATACTAATCTATAATTTGACTATTACAATAGTAAGTGCTTGAATAAAACTTAATAATAAATGATGCAAAAGAAAATCTGATTTTATTTGAATTACAGTAAGCTACAAGCTACCTATATTAAATGATATATAGCCCAAGACTGAACCGGAAATAACATCTCTATTTCCATTTTCATAACCATAAGGCCTAAAAAAATAATTTAAATTGTAATAAAAACTATTTGTTTTAACAGTATAAGTATAACTATACTGAAGATATTTGGCATAGTTTCTCTCCTGTTCGGTTTTATCAATCTTTACAGTCATCGAACCATATTTTTTTTCTAATTCGTTATTAATCAAATTAACATTTTTAAGATTAAGACCACTTGAATTTGTAAAATCTTTAATATCGCTTGAAATACTAACAATCCCGCCAAAATAGGCCAATTTCCCGTTTTGAGTATAAATATAGTACGGATCTACTTCTCCGCTCTTTTCATCAGCGAATGGAGCAGCATCTTTTAAATTGCAATCTAATTTTGCATTATAAAGATAAATTAAGTATTTATCATTTATCATGTTGCCCATTCGATTTCTTTTTTCGTTATAAGAACCAATAGATTCAATTCTAAAAAAACCACGCAAATCTTCTTTTAAACCATTTAGATATTTATAATAATCAGCATCAATCTTAAATTTTATTTTTCTCTCTTTCTTAATTTGAGCTCTCAAAGTTTCATCTGTTTGCAATTGATTCAATATCTTATCATAAACTGCATCAACAATAACATTTTCATCTTGCCCAATGTATAGTATATCTGAAAATTTTAAAACGGCAATTTTTAAAGTTTTCACATTAAGGCCTTCAGCAGTTTTTGTTTTTATATTTTCTTTGATAGTAATAATTTCATCAGCTGTAAAATCGGTTTTTGTGTTGTTAATTTTATTATCATAAAATTCGTCAAAAGCTTTTTGTTTTTCTTTTGAAGCACTTCGTTTTTTTGTTTCCTTACTATTAATTATTGTGTTTGACATTTTATTACGCTCATTGATAATTTGCTCTTGTTTTTGTCTCAACTCATTTTCAAGGGTAATTTTTAACTCAGTTTTCAGGCTTTCCATAGTGCTGTTTTCTGAACTATTCCTGTTATTTATAGCCAATTCAAAATATCGAAGAATACTACTGTAAGCTTTCACGACATCACCCATTTGATGGTAAGTTAGCGAACGTAAACTTTCTATTTTTGGGTTTGCGCCAACATTTGCTTCTATTTGAGATAGAATACTTAATGCTTTTTCATTGTCGTTATTTTCAAAAGCAGTGGCGGCATTTACGAACTCTGTTTGCGCGCTAACTTGCATACAGAATATTGACAAGAATATAATAAATACAAAATTTTTCATAATTTAATCGTTTTTTTCTGCAATATCAATATATTTCTTTTCTGTTTTAATAACTCTAAAATTAACATCAGTAGTTATTTGATCTACTTCATAAATATAAAAGTAACGGAGAAGTTTAAGCAATGAAGAATCAATATTTGGTGGGCCTTTGTATTCATTATAATTATCTTTATCATATCGTTTAGCGCTTTCGATCCTTTCGGCTGTAAAAACTTCTTCTGTCCACCAATAACTTCTAATGAAATAATTATATTTTATGAGGGATTTATATACCGGTGGCCTGTTTTTATTTATATCACAAACTAATGTATAGCCATTATCTTCCTTAGATTTACTTACAAAAAGAAATTTACTAACACCTCCAATGGTTTGCTTTTGCCCTTTTGCATTAAATACCTCGCACAGAGGAAAAATACCTGAATTTATATCCTTATTGTTTATAGAAAACAAAAAATATTTTGATGAACCTGACAAAGAATCCGCCCTTGAATATTGATCGGAAACAAACACAATTTTGTCGCCAGATTTTAAACCGGCTTTCCCGTATTCATTAAAAGCTCGTGCAGTTTTTATTTCTGGTTCGTATGGCTTACTCCAACTATCTGCTTTAGTATAAGGTAGTGTAGCCTTAGCAGGTTTATACTCAGGTTCAATAATTTTATATTTGTCTTTTAAAATTTTATCTTCTTTTTCGTATTCTTTGTAAAGGTTTGCTATGGTAATGAGTTCGTCTACAGGAATTGAAATTTTGTTTATAACTAATGAAACATTATTTTTTATTTCCACCAAATTAGCCCATCTTTTTTTATTGTCAATCTCATTATCTTTTATATAATTTCCTATAATAAGCCTATCATTCCATTTAGAAGGGGCTCCTGCAACCATATAAGGCATTTCATTTTCTGGAGGAATTAAAAGATCAATATCTTTTACCATCAATTCAATTCCACTAACACTTCTATCGTTAGCTATAGCATCAAAGCGCAATGTGTAATCAAAAGAGGTTGGAGATGCATATTTTAAACGTTTCAATAATGCTGGATATTTTGATAATAGTTTTTTATTAATATTATACTTAACTCCATTTTTAACAAATGAAAAATCATTTTTATATTCATACATCAATCCAGGATTAGAGGCAAATTCTCCCATCAAGTTAAACCATTTACCCAAAAGTGTAAAAGATTTAAATATTTCAATTCCTTTACTTAAATCATCAGGACAATCACAATTTAAAACCTGTATGTCAGACGAATATAAAAATGCATCTTTCCCAGTATCTGGATTTAACCATTTATAATTTTCTCTGTTTGTTTGATCGCCTGAAATATAGTGAACCCTCAAATTTAAATAAGATTTTTGTTGAAATGTTATTTGTGCGTTCAATAAATTAAATGTTGTGCTTAATAATAATATTACTATATATTTCTTCATAATATTCATTTGTAATTAGAAATTTTGTCTCGTACATTTTTAGTCAAATTGTATGTCAATGCTACAAAAAATCCTAATTTGTAATTATCTGTTATCACTGCGCTAATATCATTTGCTTGATCCAAGACGGTATCATTTATCGTAATTCCATTTTTCAATTGGCCAACATTTCTTAAAGCTACTCCAGGCGTAAACATCAGCCTATCGTATTTTCCTAAAACGAGGGTTGGTCCAATAAAAAAATTGCCAATCTGAATTTTACCATTATTAATATCAATTCCTAAACCTGCACTTCCGCCTATTGCTAAATATTTACTAGACCTATTGGTCATTGAAATCATAGCAATAATCGATGGTACCGTTAGATTCTCACTTTTTAATCCTACTTTGTTTTGACCATTAATGGTATAAATTTCATACACTTTAGCATTACTAAAATAGCTTCCTGCTAAACCCATACTAAAATCAATTCGAGAGCCTCGTCTAACAAATTCGGAATGTTTAAAAGTTCTAGAATTGTTGACTTCAACATCTTTGTTTTTTGCTGTTATTTCTACTTCAAAAGTGGCTAAGTCATTTTTTGGTTGCACCGGTGCTGATATATATTCGTAGGTTTCCTCTTTTTCTAACAAATTAATAATTCGTTTCACTTGATTTGATAATTTTTCAAAATCAATAAGTTCTTCTTTAAATTTAATTTTTTGGGCATTTTCAAATACTAAATCAATTTCACTAAAATATTTTTTTAGTGAACTTTTATCGATAAAGGTTTCAAGACCATCGATATCTTTAAGTTTGTTATAACTTACAACTACATCAGTATATTGGGTGTTTATTGTGTTTACTGAAACATCATTTAACATCAAATCGACAAACAACATTCCAAATTGCACTTTATATTTTGCTTTGTACTCTTCTAAATTTAAAAAAGATTGATGGGCTACTGGTAGTACTTTATTATAAGCTTGAACAATAGCATTTACTTTATTATATGATTGAATAAACTCTTCGTAGGCTTTATAAAAATTATTTCTAGCAAATTCAAATTCAATTAATTTTTCAGTTTTAATTTTTTCTTTTTGCTTAATTATATTTTCAATACTATCAATTTGTTTTGTAATTGCTTGAATTTGTTCATTGGTTTTTTCTGTATCTTTAGTACCTACAACAATAGTTTCACTACTATTTAAACTTTCACTAAAAAATATTTTAAGGTTTTCTTTTGTCTTTTTGTCATTATTCTTGTTAACTAGTTCTCTCGTTTTTTGTTGAACTTGTAATTTTAAAGCACTTAAATCATTTAAAATTTTTACATCCTTTGCTATTTCGTTTGGTACTTCTTTTTCTTTTGAATCATCCTTTTTTTTAATTGCGGCTAGTTCAGCATTTTCTATTGTATTTTCTATCTTAACTTGATTTACTGCATTGGCTTCGTTCAATAATACAGTGATTTTTTTTAAATCCTCTGAACTAGTAAACCAGTCGGTTTCTGCTACAACTTCGTCTTTTGTATTAACTTTGACATCAAAAGCAAGTCTATTGATATTAGTTATTTTATATACAATTGGCCGATCTACTTTGGGTTTAACCAAACCTTTTTCGTATTCGCCTTTTTTGAAATCATAAATTACAAAATAGGTTTTGGTAGTATCACAATTATTTTTTAATAATTTTGATTTTGAAACATTAATAGTTTCATCTTCTAAAATACTTTCTCCATTGTTAGTAGATTTTTTTTCGGTTGTCAAGCTAATTTTGTTGCTTTTTTGAGCATATATTTCTGTTGTGAAAAATTGTATAAAACATATAAATAATATTTTTTTCATAATTTTGTTTTTTATGCTTACTCTATTCAGTTTTCAGCTTTACCCGTTTTAATGTTATTTACCTTCTAATAAAATTATTCTGTCAAAAAAATTAATATGAATCCTTTTTACAAGTTTTGTGTAAAAATGATCTGTTAATTAAAGTTTGGTGTATAAAAGTGCTTCAACTGTTCCTTTACCATCCCCTAAATCTCCATATGTTTTAAAAAAAGTTAATGGATAAGTCAAACTTTCGTTTGGTAAATTAGTTCCTATTTTTCTAAATTGGTTGAATCCAGGATGATTAAAACCATCTTCAAATAAATAATATTTATTATCTTTTTTTGTTATCCTCCAAGTAATAGCGTAACCGCCATTAGTGAAAAGCACACCATTCTGGCTTATATATTTACCCGTGCCACCAGCATATAATTCCGCAACACTATACGTTCCAGGATAATCCTTATTTTCTACTTTCCAACTTCCTACCACTTTTTCATTATAAAATGAAGTTAAATCTACCATTTCTTTTAAATTAACAAATTCAGAAGATAATCCAGAATTTTTAAATGCTGGTTTGATTTCAAATTTTGATTCTTGTGTCCCCATTACAAAAGTTGCCGCTAACTGTCCTTCAATGCTGGTAGGAATAATTTTGTTTCCTTTTAGTGTGGCATCGCCAGAATTCGTTTTATTTACTTCAAATGGTAAGCCAATAGCATATTCCTTGCTTGTATCTGAAGTTATCGAGGTTGTTAGTATATTATCTCTATTTATTGAATATTTAAATGCTGTTTCATTAACACTTGCAGTATAAGGATGCTCACTTTTTGCCTGACCAGAAAACTCAGTTCCAGTTGGAGTAATGTATTGAAGACCCGTAGTATTTGTTAATTGCAATTCCCCAAAAGAAACGCCATCGTAAAAATATCTGGTTTCTTTTCCTTTGATATCTGAAAACAGATAATCCTTTAGCAAAAGATATAGGGTTCCCAGTTCATTAGCAGCATTTAATTTTTTTGCAATAAAATTAATATGTTGCGCAAAATTCTTTTTGGGTTTAGATTCAAGGCAATCTGTTGCAACAAAAAAAAGATCGTTATAAAGATTTATTATAAACTCTGCCATTGCTGATTTATCTGTAATCACCAATGTAGTCGTTGAAAGTCTCATATTTTTAATAAGGTCAACTGTTGCATCTCTGCATTTATTATCCTCCAAAATTTCTGTAATCCCTATAGGAAAAGCAATCGAAAGAACGCTAATTCCTATATTAAACCGGTTATTAAAGTCAACTTCTTGCTCTAATACTTTTGTTCCAAAATTATCTACCCCATTTGTAAATCTAATTTCATATTTGCCTTCTTTTGGTAATTTAAAGGTTCCACTTTTTTCAAATTTTACTCCAACATATCTATCCCATAACCACTCTAAACCTGAACCTGGGGAAAGCACTAGACCTCTATTGTCAAACATTTTAGGTCCAGAAACAGAAACTCCAGTTGATACATCAACAACTTCCATACCTACCGTTGCGAATAAAGGAAACTTATTATTCCATACTATAGTACCATCGCGTGAATAGGTATATCTGAAGTCAAAAGATTGCGACTTGCTGATTTTACTTAGTTTGGCTTGCCGTTTTGCAACACCTATAGTAAATCCAGTCTTATTCAACAAACTAACAAAGGATGCGTTTTTAAATGGGGATAAATTTGCATCTAATGAGGCTTTAATAAGACTTGTCAATTCATCATAATTTGAATTTTGTTTAATTTTATCTAACAGCTCTGAATTTTGAAAACCTTGTAATGCTATTTCTGGATGAAGTGTGAAATAAAACAATAATAAATCAGTAGTCGATATCGAATTATTCAAACCCGTTTTTGAATAATAACCAAACATTATTTCATTATCTTTTATAAATAATAAAGGAAGATTTTTAGCAACGGTATTGGTTGTGTTTGCACTAAAATTGCCCCTTGCATCTACTTTAGCTTCTCCATCTATGGTCACTACTGTTAAGTCCGCAAAATTAATTTTTAAGTCATCTTCAATTTTGATTGTTTCTGATGGTACATCAGAACTGTTTTCGTCTTTAGAACAGGAAACAATCAACAATAGAAACGTAGTAAATAACACTAATTTTCGTAGACAATTTTTCATAATTTGATAATTTAAAGGTTATTAATTTTCTTACGCATAACAATTAACTGCTTTCTGGTTTATTTCACAAGCCCTTCCCTCACTGCCCACCCAACTAATTGCTGCGTGTTTTTAAAACCTGTTTTCCGTAACATATTACGGCGGTGTGTTTGAACGGTACTTTTTGTAATACCCAGTTTTACTCCAATATTTTCACTAGTGTAACCGTTGCAGATTAATGTCAAGACTTTCAATTCGGATTTACTCAATACATCATTTTCTTTCGCCATCGAATTTAAGATCTATAGAAAATTAACATAACTATTCTAAACCAAACTTAATTGGAATAAGTTTAAAAAAAAATACCTCCTTTTAGGTATTTTTAATACAAATTTTTATTTTATTGTAAGTAAATAATTATGTTTTGTGTTTTTTAAAATAAGAGATGAAAAAATTAGGATTAAAAGATCTTTTTTTTATAAAATTAATTCGAAAATCACAACAAAAACTCCTGAAAACGAATTAATTTATATTAAAAAAAATACGATCGTTGAATAAAACTATTTTTATTAAGAAAAAATGATAAATTAGCACTATTAATAATACAAGAATTTGTAATTCTTATTTGTATTTTACTGTTTGAAATAATAGCCTTTTTTTAATTAACTCTTAAAAAATATTTATAATATGAATAAAGAGGATGGAGCCAAGGTTTTTAGTGTTTGGAGTAGGGAAAATTCCATTAACCTACCTAACAAAAAAGAACTTCTTTTAGAAATAATAGATCAAGTTGCTTCACTATTTGCTGTAGGAAGTTTTTATTATTTCATCTTAAATTTTGAGAATATTACAATGGATTATGTTCATGAGGGAATTAGAAATGTTTTAGGAATTGAACCCGAAGAATTTTCTATGGAAAAAGGTTTTGAAATAATGCATTCGGAAGATCTTGCTACTATGAACGAAAAAGAAGCTGTTGTCTTTGACTTTTTCTTTAATAAAATTTCTTCTGAAGATTTATTCAATTACAAAAGTGTATACGTAATGAGAATGAGACATACTGACGGGACTTATAAAACTTTACTACACCAAGCATCAGTTTTTAGTGTTTCTGATGATGGTAAAATTCAACAAACATTGTGCGTTCATACTGATATTAGCTATTTGAACATTCCGATTAATCATACTGTTTCCTTTATCAGTTCAAAAAAACAATGCTATCATTACTCAAAAAAATCAGGGAATTACGCTATAATTCATAAAAACAATTCTTCTTTAGAAAAAAAGTCTTTTAAAGATATTTTTACTAAACGGGAACAAGAGATTGTTGAAAAATTAGCTCAAGGAATGAAATTTAATGAAATTGCTAAAGAATTATTTATATCTCCACATACCATCAATACGCATAAGAAAAATATGTTAAAAAAGGCGGATTGTAAAAATACTCCAGAATTAATTGCAAGATATTATATAGATAGTCTTTTTTAAACACTTTAGATGAGTCGTTGTAAAGTACAATCTTTTAAAATCATAATATGACCCTTGTTGTTTTAAATTAACTTGCAAAAGCTACTTAAGATATTCTGGAAAAGGCTTCAACATCAAACTGCACAAATTAGCAAACTGCAAAACCTATTCCTCGACTTGTACCTGTGATGATGATGTTTTTCATAAAGCAAAAATAAACAAAAACGCCAAAAAATATCATTTTACACTAAGGATTCTTTCCAATATAAAAATAAGGTTTTCTATAATTTTGCTTAATTTTGCCGAAACAAAATACGATTTGAATTCGCATAAAATGATAGCAAACATACAATTTGAAGTAGCAAAATTGAGTGATATTGATGGCGTATTAGCCTTACAGGAATTATACCTTGTCTCTAATTTATCTGAAGAGGAAAAAGAATTTGGTTTTGTTACCACACCGTTTACAATTCCTCAATTAACAGAAGTA
Organism: Flavobacterium melibiosi; assembly: GCF_048158545.1. Lineage (NCBI taxonomy): Bacteria > Pseudomonadati > Bacteroidota > Flavobacteriia > Flavobacteriales > Flavobacteriaceae > Flavobacterium > Flavobacterium melibiosi. The sequence continues at coordinate 171,381 of NZ_JBLNKU010000008.1, forward strand.
ATCACACAAGAGGGATTGTTTTTAGCTAAAGACAATAACAAAACTATTGCTTACATCTTTTCTGGAAGCTGGGATTTTTTCAATCAATGGCCTATATTCAATTACATGATTACGCTATTACCTGATCTTAACTTTTTAGATTTCAATATTACTACAACCAACAGCTTTCAATATGGACCTATTTGTATCGATAAAAAATACAGAGGAAAAGGATTAATAACTCCACTTTTTGAATTCATGCGAATCCATATTGTAAAACGATATCCACTAGCGTTGACCTTCATTAACAAAACAAATATTCCATCGACAAAAGCGCATACCGAAAAACTAAAATGGACTATTATTGGCGATTTTCAATTCAACAATAATAACTATTTTATTTTGGCTTACGATATGAATCAGCCTGTCTCTTAATATTCACTAATTCATATGAATTTCATGTGTTGGCGTATTAGCCATTTGTGTTACGGCAGGCAATAATTCCTGAATAAACGAAGTCATGTGCGGAATATCCATCGCTTTGAATTCATCCGAAACATGATGGTAGAATTCGAAATTTTCAAAATCGAAAGTACTTATAGACTGGCACGGAACCTTGAAAACATTATAAAAAGAATAATTATCTGATCTGTAAAACAATTGATATTCGGCTTCTTTGGGTAAAAACCCAATCGTATTTTTTCCTGTATATTCATTGATTTTACCCGCCATATTCGACTTGTCAAAACCGGTAATATACGCCAGATAATCTCTTTTCATTGGCACTCCAATCATCTCAATATTGAACTGGGCATACAATTTAAAATCTTGGTCTTTCAGCTTTTTGGCTAAATGCTTAGAACCTAACAACCCTTTTTCCTCTCCTGCAAAAAACACAAAAAGAATGCTTCTTTTATTATTTTGAGCAATACTGAAATATTTCGCCATTTCAGCAACTGCAGTTGTTCCCGAGGCATCATCATTCGCTCCATTATTTATAAAATCTCCATTCACTCCTTTTTTATCAATTCCAATGTGATCATAATGTCCGCTAATAATAACAAATTCATTTTTTAGCACTGGATCGTTTCCTTCAACAAAACCTACGATATTAAAAGCTGGCTCTTTGAAATTAGACAACGTATCGCGATAACTGGAAAAATAAGGTTTGACGTTATTGTCTTTGAAAAACTGCTCCAAATAATCTGCCGCTTTCACCATTCCTCTTGTCCCGGTTTCTCTGCCTTCCAATTCGTCCGAAGTCAAGTATTTCAATGTTTCTGCAACATCACTTTCTTTGACTTTATATTCCGTTTCTGCTAATTTTAATCGGGTATCGTTTGTAGCTTGCGCCGTGATAGGAGAATTTCGTACACATCCAAATAGAACGAACGTAAGAAGTAAAAATGTGTTTTTCATAGTTAATAATTCTTTGGTTAAAAGGAGCAATCTTATTTTAATTGATAGGATCAAAATCTTATTTCTTATAATACTTTTTGTAGACTTTATACATTTGAATCAGAGCTAAAACTACAAAAAATAACGGAATAATTACAGGCACTATATATCTTGAAAAACTAGCCGTATTTTGGGAAAACAAATTTAGAATAATTACTAAAGCAAGCATTCCAAAAAACGTCCCAACTAAAGTCCCAAAAACGTAATAATATTTAAGTCTTTTCTCGATAGCAATATAATTCCCATTAATCAAATAGAGGTTCCATCCTGTCCAAAATGGCACTTGAAGAAAATTGATCCCATTCAAAAACACACCAATTAGGAAAGGCGAATACTTTATAAATTTCTCTAAATCGTTATGATTTTCTACTGTTTGATTCAAATGAGCATAAAAAGAATAGCCCAGAAACAGCAAAAAGAAGACCGCAAAAAAATCGATAATTTTCATCAATTTTTTATTGCTTACCAATTGATTTGCAAAAATCAACGTGAAGTAAATTACAAAAACCTCAACCGAAATAACGCCCAATAAATAAAAAATCAAGCTCTTAATTCCTAATTCAGAATAAATTTCGAATCCAATAATATTTAAATATCCCAGTGGAACTGAACCTATGAAACTCACCAAGAAACCAACGAGAATATTTTTTATAACTTTCATTTTATTAGAAATTTACTATTCTATTGCTTTGCTCTTGATGCAAACGATATTCTTTCATCCCTTGCTTGTGGGACAAATACACATTTCCGGCTTTATAATTTTCAACACTTATTTCATACATATACGTAATATGACGGGCAAGTTCTTTCCACGCAAATAGCAACGAATGTTTCGGATCATAAATATGTGTGGGTTCACTTGCCGCTCCATTCAACTCAACAATAGAGCAATTTTTTCCTTGTTCCAAATCTTCCAAAGTAGTATACATAACATCCAATCTTCCAAAATAAAAACCTGGAATTTGCAAACACATTTCATTAATGGTTTCGCTTAATTTTGGGGTAATCCAATGGCTTCCGTCAATAAATTTCGCACCACGGGCATGATTCCCATAAGGCACTAAATTTAGTTTTTCTCCTTTTGGCAAAACCTCCAATAATTTCTTACCGTATTCTTGCCGCAATACTTTAAGTTGCAATTCGTAACGCGGATTTTTCTTGATTAATTGTTCAACAGTTACAATTCCGTCTCCAGTGATTATTAGAAATTCTTTCGAAACTATTCCTGTTATTTTACCCATTTTCTCGTGTGGATAACGCACATAAAAAATACCGACTTCATTTTCGAAAGGAATTAAATCTTGCACTACAAAATCAAAATTTGCCTTTTCAGCGTATCTTTTTAAGTCGGCAACAGTATCTATTTTCTTGACTCCGGAACCACGCAAACCAATATCAGGTTTTGCAATCAATGGATATTTTATTCCTGAAAATTGGATTGCTTTTAGAATTTCTTCCAGTGAAGTTCCTTCTTTTATAAGTTCCGTTTTTGGGTAATACCGCTGTGGAATTAAATCGTAGATTGCTTTTTTAGACTCCATCATAAATCCTCCGTTTTTTATCGTTGGATTAGCCGCGTTAAAGAAAAAAATCGATTTTGCTTTAAGCGAATAAAATGCCCAAAGAAAATAAATTGGAATATAAACAATCTGGAACGGCCAATATTCCCAATGCGTAATCTTATGAAAAAGTAATTTCAATTGAGAAAATTTTAAATAGTGATAAATGAGGTCTTGTACTCTTTTTGTGCAATCAAATCGCAATGCAATATAGCGACTTTATTTTTTTCGATTACAGATTGGGTAATACTCAAGGTTTTCATTTCGTCATTTCGATTGATAACCAATCCGTTTTCCTGATTTTTCTCTTCGGTATAGCTATGAAAATGAAGCATCTCTGTTTCTGATATTTCTGGATTTGCATCCAAAAAAGTATAAAACCAATTTGTACGCTTCTCTTGAATTGCCGCTGGATACAATGTTGACGACGACCAAATATGATTTTTATGACTATCTAAAAGAGTCGTTTCTTTCTGATTCCCATTCCATCGCAATTGAAACAGCTCCTTATTTTGAAATAAAATCAATGTAAAAGGCTCAATGTTTTCCAAATCAATTTCGTCCCAAAAGTCCTTTGGTGATACGCTGCTAATAATATCTAGCACAATTAGACCGCGACTTTTCCTGTAAGGAAGCACTACTTTGTGTTTTTCGTCAGCACCATTTAATAAAACTAAAACAGTTCCATTTGCATCGACAACAAACCAAGTTCCACCAGCTTTTGGGTCTTTTGGAAAAATGACATTCTTACCGTTTATGGTATAATCTCTGGGCGGTATTGCAGAGGGTCTAATTATTTTTTCATCTCGATTTGAGGTAATTATAATCCTATCGTTGACATGGACAAAACTTACTGTGCACATTGATTCCTGTATTCAATTGTAGAACGGGCAACTCCAAAATTCTCATCGACCATGATATTTTCACATTTTAAAATAGCCACTTTTATCAGTGCCTGATGATGAATACAATGCTCTAAATTATAAAGCAATTCTCGATAATAATTACTTTGAATTCGGATTTCTTCACCGTCAATCATTTGTTGCAAATCGATATTTTTATTCTCTTTTTCAAGATTATTTTTTATTTCTAAAATATGATGAATCGCATAATTCATATCTGTTTGAATTAATACATTGCGCTCTCTTTTATCGTAATTCACAATCCCTAAATCGTATTGATTTTCAAGACACTGAAACATTTCGATAATATGCCTCGTGTGTTCACCTATACTGGCATTACTCAATTCAGCACATGGGTTTGAGTAATCCTTTTTCGATAATTGATTGAGCAAATCAATCAATTCGTTTAGACTATTAGTAATAGAAGGTATCAGCATATTATAGTTTTAATTTTAACAAATTTGGTATTTTATCTCTATTTAAAAAAATCAAAGTAAGACAACTGAATAAGGTTATGTTTGCCAACGCAAATAGCGTTCCACCATCACCCTCGACTTCAATTCCCAGAACAAACAGATGAGAAAGAATAGCTCCAACCATTATAACAGAACCTAGCAATGCTCCATATATTGTAGTTCTAGGCATTAAAATTAGAATTACAGTAATCAATTCTAAAATTCCGGTACCAATTCTTCCATAAGGTTCCACTCCCAAAGCACTAAAAATATAAATACTTTCCTCAGCTCCAGTAAATTTAAAATATAACGTTTGTGATAAAATTACTGCCACTGCAATACGTAAAATCCAAGATAAAATAGTTGTTTTCATGATTACTGTTTTATTTGATTATTTTTTTCCAATTACTCTCTGCTTTTGACTTTAAATTGGCTTGGTCTTTATTCCAACTTTTCAATGTATTATTGAAATAAGCATTATAAAACAAATATAATTTTTCGTCAACAATCTTAAAAGTTTGTGGGTTTATTTCCACTTTTTCGCCGGAATCCCCCATCGCATAAGCGCACCAACCTCCAAATTGCGGTTCATATTTCAAAGGATTTTTTAAGAAATACTCTCTATTTACAGGCATTGAAAAATTATACGTTACCCCTTCGTATGTTGCTGTTAGTTCTTTTTTCCCCTTTACGGCTTTCCCTTGTTTAAAATAAGCTACTGGATCGTACCCTTGTAAGGCAACTTTACGTTCTAAATTAAAATGAGTTAATCGACTATTTTCGGTTTGTGCAACTGTTGTCAGCGAAATAATACTAACGAACATGTAGAGGATTTGTTTTCTACTCCACAATTTAAAATTGCTTTTTTTGCATTCTTGAATATTCAATTTCATTGTAATTTAATTTTAAAAGAGACTTCGTTTATTTCTTAAACAAAGATATTTAGAATCAAAAAAGCCATTTGTCAGCTAGTTTACAATACGTACGAAATAATTGAAACTACAGTTTTGAAATATCCGAGATAACGATTTCTTTTCGGTTATAAATCAGTGTTCCGTTAGTTTCCATTTCATTGAGCAATTGAGTCGCAGTCTGCCTTGAAGTACAAATAATCTGCGCAATATCATTTTGTGTCAGATAATTTTCAATCACCACTTTATTATCCACTCTTTTACCTTCTTTTTCAGCCCAATCTTTTAGAAACTGAAACAATCTGGTTTTTGCATCTTTAGAAATCAAATTAGAATAACTGTTCTTGATGCGTTTCATTTTTAAACCCACAAATTTGGTATAAGAAAGTGCCAAACTTGGATTTCGTAACAATAGATCCTCAAAGTCAGCCATTAGAAAGCTACAAATAGCCACGTCATCAGAAAGCACTTTTGCATATTCATTCGTTTGATCATCGGTTTCTAAAGTCAGTTCCCCGAATAAATCCCCTTTTTGAATAATATCTTTTATCGTTTCATTACCTTCTTCATCAACTGCTACAATTTTGATATTCCCTTTTTTCAGCAGAAAAATCCTTGGCACATCCGAAGAAGAAAAATAAATAATTTCGCCTTTTTTCGCTTTTTTAAAACCGGTAATGATGCACAATTGTTTGATTTGTCCAAAACTCAATGTTCGAAACAATTTGTGATCGCGCAAATACCAATATTTTAAATCTTCATACATGAAAGTAATTCTTTTAGTAAATGTATTAAAAAAATGATTTAAAAAACAAAACCCTTTCAAATCAAGACTTGAAAGGGTTTGAAAATTTAATACAATTTTATTTATGAAATCAGTGTTCTTGAAATCACAATACGCTGAATTTCAGAAGTTCCCTCATATATTTGAGTAATTTTGGCATCACGCATCATACGTTCCACATGATACTCGGCTACATAGCCATTCCCACCGTGAATTTGAACTGCTTCAATAGTCGTATCCATAGCGGTTTGTGAAGCAAATAACTTAGCCATAGCTCCAGATTGAGAAATATCCATTCCTAAATCTTTTTCAGATGCCGCTTTAAAACACAACATTCTGGCAGCCATAATTTGAGTTGCCATATCCGCTAATTTAAAAGCAATCGCTTGGTGTTTGAAAATTTCTTTGCCAAAAGCTTTACGCTCCTGTGAATATTTTAAGGCCAATTCATAAGCACCAGTCGCAATGCCTAAAGCTTGAGAAGCAATGCCTATTCTACCGCCGTTTAATACGCTCATCGCAAAATTGAATCCAAATCCGTCTGCTCCAATTCGGTTTTCCTTTGGTACTTTAACATCATTAAACATTAACGAATGGGTATCTGAACCACGAATTCCCATTTTTTTCTCTTTTGGACCAATATCAAAACCTGCCCAACTTTTTTCAACTATAAATGCATTAATTCCTTTATGCCCTTTTTCAACATCAGTTTGAGCAATTACAATATAGGTAGATGCTGAAGATCCATTAGTAATCCAGTTCTTGGTTCCATTCAATAAATAATAATCTCCTTTATCGATTGCAGTTGTTTTTTGCGAAGTCGCATCAGAACCTGCTTCAGGCTCAGACAAACAAAAAGCACCAATTACGTCTCCTTTGGCAAGAGGAACTAAGTATTTCATTTTTTGTTCTTCATTACAATACTTTTCTAAACCTGCACAAACCAAAGAGTTATTTACAGACATTACAACTGCTGAAGATGCATCTACTTTTGCAATTTCAGTAATCGCCAATACATAAGAAACACTATCCAATCCGGAACCACCATATTTAGGATCCACCATCATTCCTAAAAAGCCAAGCTCCGCCATTTTTTTCACCTGCTCCGTTGGAAATTTAGAGAATTCGTCTCTTTCAATAACACCTGGCAATAATTCATTTTGAGCAAAATCTTTAGCTGCTTGCTGAATCATTAACTGCTCTTCGGTTAGATTAAAATCCATAACTATATTTTGTTTTTTATTAAAATTTCAACTCTACAAATAAAAGTAAAATTACTCAATTACAATCCTTAAATTTACAGCTTTAGAAATTTTTTTATGCTTCCTACTTTTTGCTGTAAATTTGACTATTGTTTTAAGTTACACACATTAAATTACTTTTTATTTAAAAAAAGCATTCAAAGATACTTTAATATTATGAAATTATCAATTTTGATTTAGAAATTTACTCAATGAAAGAAGATTACTATAACGTTATCGGAGTAATGTCAGGAACTTCGCTCGATGGTGTTGATTTGACACATATCCAATTTAAAGTAAAGAACAATAAATGGACTTTTGAAATACTTGAAAGCGAAACTATAGCCTATAGTTCAAGTTGGATACAAAGTCTAAAATCGGCAGTGGATTATTCTAAAGAGCAACTCAAAAAATTAAATCAGGATTACACCCAACTTCTCGCTTCCATTATTGAAGCTTTTATCGAAAAACATAAAATCGAAAACCTGGACGCCGTTTGTTCTCATGGCCACACTATTTTACATCAACCACAGAATGGATTTACGCTTCAAATTGGTAATTTACCCGAAATCGCGACTTTAATTCACCAAACGGTAGTCTGCGACTTTAGAGTACAAGATGTCCAACTTGGTGGCCAAGGTGCTCCTTTGGTTCCTATTGGCGACCGAATATTATTTCCTGAATACGATTATTGCATGAATTTAGGTGGTTTTTCGAATGTGTCTTTTGAACAGGACCAGCAACGAATCGCTTTTGATATTTCACCGGTAAACACCGTTTTGAATTTTTACGCCAATCAATTTGGATTCGATTATGATGATAAAGGCACCATTTCAAGAACTGGAAAAATCGATACTAATTTACTAAATGAATTAAATGCTTTGGATTTTTACCAAAAAAAACATCCTAAATCACTGGGTTTTGAATTTGTAAAAGAAACCGTTTTACCTTTAATCGAAAGTTTTGAAATCGCTATTGAAGACAAATTATGCACGTTCACCGAACATGTAGCGTTACAAATTGCCTTGGCTTTGCCAAATAAAAAAGGAAGTCTTTATATAACTGGCGGTGGCGCATACAATGATTTTCTTATCGAGCGTATTCAGTCTTATTTACCGGAAATGAAAATCATAATTCCATCAACCAAAATCCTGGAATTCAAAGAAGCGTTGATTTTCGCTTTACTTGGCGTATTAAAATTACGAGGAGAAATCAATGTTTTGAGCAGTGTTACGGGTGCTAAAATGGATCATAGCTCTGGAAACGTTTATTACTCAAAATAATATCAAAAATACATAATTCGCATTATTCTATTTTTTATATTTGTCAAAATTAAACATATCGCAATAAATGAAAGATTTATTAAAGAAATTCGAAAATAAAGAACCTGAGATAGTTTTCCATTGGAAAGATGCTGAAACCGAAGCCGAAGGTTGGACTGTAATTAATTCTCTTCGTGGTGGCGCTGCTGGCGGTGGAACTCGTATGAGAAAAGGATTGGATATGAATGAAGTTTTGTCTTTGGCGAAAACAATGGAAGTGAAATTTTCGGTTTCAGGACCTGCTATTGGCGGTGCTAAATCCGGAATTAATTTTGACCCGAATGATCCAAGAAAAAAAGGCGTTTTACAACGTTGGTACAAAGCGGTTTCTCCTTTATTGAAAAGTTATTACGGAACCGGTGGTGATTTGAATGTGGATGAAATTCACGAAGTAATCCCCATGACTGAAGAGTGTGGCGTTTGGCATCCGCAGGAAGGCGTTTTTAATGGACATTTCAAGCCTACCGAAGCTGATAAAATCAACAGAATTGGTCAATTGCGTCAAGGTGTGGTTAAAGTAATAGAGAATCCAAAATTCTCACCAGACGTTTCTCGAAAATATACCATTGCAGATATGATTACCGGTTTTGGCGTTGCTGAAGCAGTTCGTAATTATTATACTATTTATGGCGGAGATGTAAAAGGCAAGAAAGCCATTGTCCAGGGATTTGGAAATGTAGGTTCGGCTGCAGCATTTTATCTGGCCGAAATGGGAGCAAAAATCATCGGTATTATTGATAGAGATGGCGGATTAATAAATGAAGAAGGATTTACTTTCGAGGAAATAAAAGCATTATTCCTTGCTAAAGACGGAAACAAACTGGTAGCCGAAAACATGATTCCTTTTGAAGAAATCAATAAAAAAATCTGGACAATTGGTGCTGAAATATTCACTCCATGTGCCGCTTCCAGATTAGTGGCTCAGTCTCAAATTGACAGTTTGATTACGAATGGCCTTGAAGTAATTTCGTGTGGTGCGAATGTTCCTTTTGCCGACAAAGAAATATTTTTCGGACCAATTATGGAAGATGTAGATCATAAAGTGAGTTTAATTCCAGATTTTATTTCTAATTGTGGAATGGCTCGCGTTTTTGCATATTTCATGGAAAAGAAAGTACAAATGACCGATGAAGCAATCTTTCAAGACACATCGGAGACTATTAAAAAAGCGATTCAGAAAGCACATGATTTGAATCCTAGCAAAACTAATATAAGTGCCACCGCTTTTGAAATTGCATTGAAGCAGCTTACCTAAAATACAGCATTCTTAAAACATATTAGAACTGGGATTAAGTGGATTATTCAAAATCTATTTAATCCCTTTTTCTTATTTTCAATTTTAAATAAAAGCGATCTTATTTATATTCTGGCAGTAGCTTTTTACTCTTGACAATTTTTAGTACTTTTCAACGTTTTTTAGTAATACACTTTTTTAAATTTAAAATACAAATGAGTTCCACCATTTCATCAGACCAAAAGAAATCTTTAGCCATATCCATTCTTTTGTATGCGACAATGTTGTTAATTTTATTTTTTATACGCTTTTGGCCACCAGCAAACTTGGCTGAACTTGCAGGCGGAGGAGGTGGCGGAGGCGTTACCGTGAATTTCGGAGACAGCGATTTGGGTTCTGGAGCAAATTATAAAAGTGAAGTGTTGCAAGTAAAAAACCAAACGAGACAAACGCCAACAAAAGCAACTCCTGACGAAGCTATTTTATCGCAGGAAAACAGCACTGAAGAAAGCGTTGTGATTCCGACAAAAGAAAAAACTAAAAAGCCAACAGTCGTTGTAAAAGAAGAAACAAAACCAGTCGTTGTAAAACCTAAAGTTTCCAATAATACAAATGATGCTTTATCCAGCATTTTAAAAGGCTCTAATAAAGGAGGAGATGGCGATGACAAAGCAGCCGGAAACAAAGGAAAAGCTAACGGAAGTCTAAGCTCTAATGGCTATTATGGAACTGGTGGTTCTGGAGGAGGAACAGGCGGAGGAAATGGCACTGGAACCGGAATAGGAACTGGTAGCGGCTATGGCTCCGGAAGCGGTGGAGGAACCGGAAGTGGTTCTGGCGGAGGAGTTGGATATTCTTTAGGAAACCGAAAAGCATTATCTAAACCCGCACCAAAATATACGTGTAATGAACAAGGAAAAGTTGTTGTAGAAGTTTCTGTTGACAGAACCGGAAGGACTGTAAATGCAGTTGCCGGTGTAAAAGGAACTACCAATACCGCAAAATGCTTATTAGATCAAGCCAGAATTGCGGCCATGAACACGAAATGGGACGCCAGCAGCGATGCTCCGGAAAAACAAGTAGGTAAGATTGTTTATAATTTCAATTTGAATTAAAAAATCAGGAGCACCACTTTTTCGTTTTTTCAACAACACTTGTCCCGCTGTACGTTCTATCTTTTTATAAGGTGAAGAAAAATCACCTTATAAAAAGGATGCCACTCCCATCGGGGCTAGGCTAGAACACTATTTTTTCATAATTTCTTATCTTGTCATTGCAAGGAACGGGCGCCATCACATAACGAGAGCAACATCCAAGTACCGAAGTACTGCGGATATCCCGATGTTCGGGACGACCACAATAGAAAAATGGGCTAATCAGCATAAGGTGATTAGCCCATTTTTCTATTGTGGTCACGCCCAAATGATGCGATTGCTTAGTAAAAAACTCGTAATAACATTTACTTGGGACTTGTAGCAATCACAAACTTCAGATTGTTCTTCACTCCTATTTGCAGTACGTCAACTAAATCCTGTACTTGTAAATTGAATGGAATACGAACAATAACCGTTTGATCTTTCTCTGAATTCATCTTAGACATTAAAGTCGTTTCCAGTTCTTCAAATGAAACCGCTTGCTTGTCTATATAGAATTTTTTATCCTCGGTAACGGACAAACTAATGTATTGCTTATTTGTTTTCTCGTTAGATTTAGCTTTTGGCAATGTCATTTTAATAACATTAGGATTCGCCAAAGTAGATATAATCAGAAAAAATAACAATAAGAAAAACATAATATCACTTAATGACGAAGTAGCCACCTCGGCATGAAATCTTCTTTTTCGTTTTATAGACATGTTACGATCTTTGAATAATATTTACGAATTCCAATATCTGTTTTTGAATTTTTAAAGCAAAATTATCAATCTTGCCATTTAATAAATGATACCCGCTGTAAGCAATAATACCAACTATCAATCCAGCACCACTACTAATCATTTTCTCATATAATCCTCCCGAAATATTACCAATACTAATATTTTCAGTTACCGAAATGCTGTAAAATATTTTAATTACTCCTGAAATAGTTCCAATAAATCCAAGTGTAGGCGCAATTCCGGCAATAAGTCCCAAATGACCTAAATGCTTTTCCATTTCCCCTATTTCGATATCTGCAGCACGATCCATATTGGATTCAATTTCAATAATTGGTCTCCCAATAACAAGAATACCCTCTTTTACAATATTACCCGAAGCGGTACTGTTTCGTTCTGCTATAGATCGAGCCAAATCCAGATTCCCTGAATTTAGATTGTCGCGAACATCTCTCATCAAAAGATTGTCGATTTTTGATGCTTTACTAATGTACAAATAGCGCTCAATAATCAAATAAAAAGTATAAAATAATAGGATTCCAATTGGGATTAACCACACACCACCTTTTAAAAGAAACCCTAAAGTGGATATTTCGGTATTTGGAGCAATTTTTTCAATAACTACGTTTGAAGCAGCATTAGCAATGGTGTCGGCCTGTAATTGTATAAAACTAAACATATAATATTATTGTATTTTAATCATTAATTCTAAAAATTATTTCAATTTTGCACTAAAGATACTTTTCGATGTACTATTAAACTAAAAAAATCGAAAAATATTTTAAACAACTACTATTTTATTACAAAAATGAACTATCAGAAAACCATAAATTGGATGTTTAATCAACTCCCGATGTACCAACTTCAGGGCGCTTCGGCCTATAAAAAAGATTTAACCAACACGCATTTACTCATAGCTCATCTTGATAATCCACAAGAAAAAATAAAGTGTATTCATGTTGCGGGAACTAACGGAAAAGGTTCCACTTCACACATGTTGGCATCCATACTTCAAGAAGCGGGTTATAAAGTTGGATTATATACTTCCCCACATTTAAAGGATTTTCGAGAACGTATAAAAATTAACGGAGAGGATATTTCTGAAGAATTTGTTACTGATTTCATCAATGAACACAAAAATTTTTTTGAATCAAACGACATGAGTTTTTTCGAAATGACCGTTGGATTGGCTTTCGATTATTTTGCAAAAGAAAAAGTAGACATCGCCGTTATTGAAGTGGGAATGGGTGGAAGATTAGATGCCACCAATATCATCACTCCATTAGTTTCGGTTATTACAAATATAGGATTGGATCACACACAATTTTTGGGCAACACACTTGAAGCTGTCGCTTTTGAAAAAGCGGGAATCATAAAGCCTAACGTACCTGTGGTTATTGGAGAATACACACCTGAAACCAAGCCCGTTTTTTTGGCTAAAGCCAAGGAATGCAACTCCGGAATCTATTTTGCTTCTGATTTAGTTTCAGAAACCTATCCCTCTGATTTAATTGGAGATTATCAGTTGCATAATAAGAAAACCGTTTTACAAACCATCACAGTTTTAAATAGTCAGAACGAATTTAAAATCACTCCCAAAAATACAAAATCCGGTTTACTAAATGTAGTCAAAAACACTGGACTTCAAGGAAGATGGCAACAACTGAATGAATTCCCAAAAGTCATTTGCGACACAGCGCACAATAAAAACGGATTGGAAATTGTTTTAAAACAAATACAAAAAGAAGATTTTGATGTTTTACATATTGTTTTGGGAGTAGTAAACGATAAAGATTTAGATGAGATTTTGCCTTTATTCCCTAAAAAAGCAATCTATTATTTCTGTAAACCCAATATTCCACGTGGTTTAGACTCCTCAATTTTACAAGAAAAAGCAAAAAATTACAATCTTAACGGAGACACATACTCCTCTGTAACAGAAGCATACAACAAATCTAAGAATAATGCCACAAAAAATGATTTCATTTTTATTGGCGGCAGCACCTTTGTTGTAGCCGAATTACCTTTAAATAAAAGGGTTTAAATTTTGACAACAATTATTATCTAAAATAAATTACTTATTTCAACAACTACTTGATTCATAATTTGTTAAATTTATGTGACTATTATTTTTTATTAATCACTTAATTATTAAACTATTATGAAAAAGAAAGACAATTTAGTATTAAGAATGTTAATTTTAACATTCTTGTTAAGCGTTGGCATGTTTGCTCAAGAAGCCCCGGAACCTATATTTATTACAGTAACGACCATGCATAGGAATCTAGATTCCGATAGAAAAGACTGGAAGGAAACTGAACAAGAATACTTTGACAAAGTTACCAGTAAGAATGATTTAATAATTGGTTCCGAAATCCTCAATCATTATTACACAGAAAACAGTTCTGAAATTTTACACGTTTCAGCTTTTAAAACTTGGGAAGATATAGAAAAATCTGGTGAGGTGACTAATCAGCTAGTAGAAAAAGGCTGGCCTGATGAAAAAGCCAGAACTGCTTTTTTCGAAAAATACAACAGCTATTATTCTCCTATACATTCCGATGAAATTTACTCCTCTGTTACCGGCACCAAAGAATTCAAACCTACTACTAAAGAACCTATGATCGTTTATGTACGAAAATCACAAATGTCGATGAACGGCCAAGGTAAAGGGCTAAAAGAATTTAATGAAAAAATTACCATGAATAATCCTTATATAAAAGGATATTACCCCCACCGTCATTCATGGGGAGCTGACAGCAGAGATTTCCTCGAAGCCTATTATTATGATTCATTAGCCGATTTAGAAAAATCCAGCGATAAACAAAATGAATTAATAAAAACAGCTTGGCCAAAAGAAGAAGACCGAAAAGTGTTTTTTGATGAATTCAACAAGACGTTTACTGGCATGCATGGTGATTTCCTCTACACCAATGTTCCTTCTTTATCCAAATAAATTCTGATTTCTCAAATAAACGCTGTCTTATCACGAGCAAACGGAGTTTATTTGAGAATTTTTATTAAACCTAATAAATTAAATACCAATCAAATATAATTTTACTCTTAAAAAATATTGAAATTTATTTAAAAATGTTTTGGAGAAGCGAAAAACAAGCTTATATTTGCACTCGCAATAAGGTAATGAAAATTACTATATTGTAATAGGGCGATTAGCTCAGCTGGTTCAGAGCACCTCGTTTACACCGAGGGGGTCGGGGGTTCGAACCCCTCATCGCCCACCAAGAAACTCCTTAAGAAATTAAGGAGTTTTTTTTGCTTAATATTTTCCCCACAACTTTTAGGATTGATCCAAAATACCTTTAGAAGATTATAAAAATCGCATGTCCCATAATTCAGTTAGCCAGTCAGGAATTGAAAGCGTGCAAAAGGTAGGAACTCTTTTTCAACTTATAAATCCCGATATTCTTATAAATAAGGCAATGGCGACAGAATTAAGACTTATTGAAAGTGAAGAGCTGTTTTTTCCAAATGGAAAATCATTAAAGACTTTTCATTTCATAAGGTAATATTGCAAACAACAGCCAGAATTTAAGCGTCTTTTTTCTTTAGACACCGTCCTCTCGGCTCATCACCCTCATGAAGTACAATTTCGGAATGTAGGAACTGTGCGGCCTCTGCTGAATCTTTCACTTTGGTAGCACTGCGTTCTAACATTTCCGCTTCAAACTCAGTTAATACACTTTTCCTCAATCCAGCTTTTCTCCATTCAGATAAAGGTCGACATCCTCTTGTGATCCCGCGAGCCAGCGAGAGTGCATCCAACAACGCTTGATTTGCTCCTTGTCCTTTGAATGGACTCATGGGATGAGCTGCATCTCCGATCAAAGTCACTTGCCCCACTTTCTCCAACAATTCTGACTCGAGTAATTCTCGATCATACACGGGATAGCCAGAAATCTGCGCTTCCAGGGTCGCCGCTAAAATCTGAGGAATGGGATCGTGCCACTGAGTTCTACGACAAGCCTCTTCCTTGAGTGCTTGAAGTCCTTGAGCACTTAACGCCTTAGCCTCTTTTTCTGGCATTGGGAAGCTAAGTTGCCACATCACCGAGTCTGACGTATAAGGCATCATGTAGATCCGCTCATTGCCATTGGCGGTTTGAAATACAGTGGCCGAGTCCAGTAAAGAATTAGTAAGACCTTCGAGAGCCCTCAAATGACAAATACCCAATATTACAATACAACCTAGGTAACGTAAAGGGGTACTATCGGCACCAATCAGCAACCTCCGCACCGAACTACGAATACCATCGGCTCCAACCACAAGATCCGCCTTGAAGGGCTGAATCTTCCCGTCCACTTGAAAGCTTAAATCAACACCTTCACCCTCACATTTCTTAAAATCTACTAACTGGTGCCCCCACTGTACTACATCATGTCCGCCGAGTTGCTCAAGCAGAGCTAAACGCAAAGATTGCCGCGCGATATGCACATTTGTACGTTTCGCATACGTTTTCGCATCTGACTGCATCCACTTTCTGATTCCCCATTCACCGATCACTTTTCCTTCTGTAGTATGAACCACATGTCTTGTTGAAATCACCCCTTCTTCTAACGAGAAAATACCAAATCCCTCGATGGCTTTACTAGCTTGTTGCAAAGTGAGTCCGTAGCCCTGAGATCGAGCATCGAAGTCGCTATCGCGCTCATAAAGGGTAAAAGGAATCCCGCGGTGCAAACAAGCCACAGCTAGAGCGACTCCTCCTATACCGCCACCAATAATAGCAACGTGTGGGTAGTTTTCTTTATCCGCTACAGGAGGACTGGCAGAAGGAAGTAATCCGGATCCGGAACAGTGCACGCATAAGTATAAATGGCCTTTAGGACGAACTGGAGCCGTTCCTTCGCCTTTTGTTTTTTCAAATTGATCGAGTGCCATCTGGTAGCGGAGTTTCACTTTCTTGGTGAGCCTTTGACTTTTTTTGCCGCGTCCCTGACATTCCTGACAAATAATCCAGCTTGCTTCTTCATTTTCCACTTTTTTCACTTCCTCTTTATTTAACTTGATCTTGACTCCTCTCTATAAGAAAAAACTTAGCCGATACAATTGATGCTGGGCTTAATAGTAAAGTAGTGATTATGACTTTCATTACTTCTATATAATTTAACGTGAGAAATTTATATTTTTCTGCGTTTTGCCGCTTGTGGCAGTTGGCGTAACTTTAAGACAAAAGATTAGCAGCACAAAACTACTTTTTTCAAATTGAAATAGAAAGGATTTCTCAGCGCTATTTTATTGAAATTTTCTTCAAATCCTGCATAAAATGGTTCGTACTCAATCAAGAAAACCAAGAAAGAGGCTGTCTTTTTCGGACAGCCTCTTTGTTTTTTAAATTTCCTTAGTTTGTCAAATATTGATTTTTGAGAAAAAATAGTTGATTAGTGAAGTTATTTAATTTACAAGTTTAATGAAAAAACGCATAGCTTTTCATGATAGTATTATTTTCTAAGCCATAATACATCATAAGAGCCTATAAAGTTTTTTTCATGAATCTCAATTTCACTTTCCGTCAGTAAATTGAACAGTTTATTTTCATTCAAATCGGAAAATAAATTTCTTTCGAAAAAAGTATCAAATTCAGAGAAATTTACAATAACATAAACGGCATCCTTGTTAACTGTTTTTTTATACACTAACAAATGAGTATTTTCATAATCGATAAATTCTAAATCATTATTATCCGCAAAAGCAGGTGTTTGCTTGCGAATTTTTATTAAAATTTTTAATTGTCTATAGACCTGAGCTTGTGCTGATGAAGAATCTTCTATATTTTCAACCAAACTCCAATCCATTTTAGAACGGTGCAGCCAGCGGTTATCATGCTTTTTACTTTCATCATTTAAATAATCATAATTGTTTGGCAAGGCAACCTCATCTCCGCTAAAAATCATTGGCAAACCCCCTAAAGACAAAATAATAGCATGTTGCAGATTGATTTGTTTTATGCCCAGATTAATTTCTCTCTCGTTGTTTTCCTTCAATGCTTTTTCCAATCCACATAATGCCGCCATAGATCCTGAGAGCCGGGCATTACCCGTTTCATGCTCAATCATAAAGCGCTGTCCAAGTGCAAAACTGCCGTTAAAACCGTCACAATAGTGTTTTAAAATATACAAACGATGCTGTAAGCTGTCTAATCCCAATTCGGTCACTAGTTTGTCATCAAATCCAAATCCGATATCATCATGACAACGAGCATAATTTATCCACGTGGTGTTTCTCGGTTTCTTAGGAACCGCATTCATTGATTTTTTGAGTAAATTAGTATTCTGAGTAGCCAAAGCTTCCCAACTTAACGCCATAAAATTGGCATTATAAGCGATGTCACATTCATCTCCTTGAGACAATCCTTCCCCAAAATATTTTATAATTTCTTCAGGAGCTACAATCGCTTCAGCAATATAAGCCACACCCGGAGCTACAATTTGTCCACATAATTTAAAGAGCTGTAGCAAAAGATGAACTTCAGGCAGATTTTGATTAAACTTTCCTAACTCCTTCCACATGAATGCTACAGCATCTAAACGAAAAATATCTATTCCTTTATTAGACCAGAATAACATGGTGTCTATCATTTCAACTAAAACCATTGGATTTTTATAATTCAAATCCCATTGATAACCATAAAACAAAGTCATCACCCATTGATCGCTCTCTGGCAAGTAAGTGAAATTTCCAGGCGAAGTATCTGGGAAAATCTCAATCATTGTCCGTTCATAAGCATTGGGCAAATTCCTGTCTGGAAAAAAATAGAAAAAGTCTTTGTATTTAGGATGTCCCTTACGAGCTTCGACAGCCCACTGATGCTCATCAGCGCAATGATTGAGGACAAAATCCATAACCAAATTCATGTCGTTTTTTTGAAACTCTTTTACCAAAGCTTCAAAATCCTTCATTGTTCCAAATTTAGGATTCACTTCGCGATAATTGCGGACCGCATAACCTCCGTCATTTTCAAATTCTGGCACATCCAAAAAAGGCATCAGATGCACTGTATTAATTCCCAAATCTTTGAAGTAAGGAATTTTCTCTTTCAGCCCATTAAAGTCAGTATTAAAGAGATCAACATACAACATCATTCCAACAATTTTCTCACTGGAATACCAATTTGGATTAGAAACCCGGGCGATATCACGTTTCTTTTGCAAACTAGAACGTTCTTCAAAATTTTTAACCAAAGAATGCATCAATAATTCAAACGCCTCCTCATTATAAAGACTATTAGAATATAATTTTTGAAATAAATCACTGATAATTGGAAAATTTGCTCCTAATCGTAAATGGAAATTCTTGTCATTAATTTTTACATCTTCCAAGAAAACATTCAATTTTGATAACTTTTCAGCCTGTTGCATATTTTATATTTTTTTTACCTATTTATCATTATTTATCCTAAAATAATATAGAGTCCCATTACCAAAGATAAAATGATTTTAAATATAATAAAAAAATGTAGTCCGAAAAAAAATTACATTAAGAACCTAATTTATTATAAAAATAAAAGAACCCGTTGGGTGTAATTAAATAATTTGATTTTTAATATTATTTATCGGTCTTTGAAAGATAAATTTATTGATATATTGTACCATTGTTAATGCTGTTATTTTAGCCAAAACTCTTGT